>PNIK01000007.1 GCA_002877985.1 Thermodesulfobacterium geofontis
CCAACCACCAGGAACCTCTTCTTCTCTCCAGAAAATATAAGGATCACTACGAGGCATAAGGATATGTTGAGGTAAGGGTTCAATTCCAAGAACATCCACTAAAAATCTATTTAATCCTACCCTCTGAATTAATTCCCCAACTCTTTCACGGTTTTTACCCTGTTCCATCCACCAATCCCAGATTTTATACACTAAATCTTTTATCTCATCATAGGGTGGTTCTGTTTTCATAAAGGGAATAAGAATTGTTGAAAGCTGAGCTCCTTCTAAAATAACTGATTTAGCTCCTATCAATATGCATACACCTCTATCATCTCCTGGCCTTAAAGCTTCTGGCATAACAGCTATACAGTGCATACATTTGTTACATTCCTTATTATTGATATAAAGTTTTTGTTCTTTTTCATCCCAATACATGCACTGAGTTGGACAGAGATCAATCACTTCTTTCTTAATATCAAAAGGACCCCAATCTCTATCAGAAAAAGCGCCTGCATTAGGTGGAAGCTCTCCATTTACGTAAGCTCTGACAGCCTCCTGATTAATTTTTATATCATCCCTCCAAATCCCAATAAAGGAAAGATCTGCTCTTGCAACAGATGCTACACAATCAAGAGGACATCCTGAAAACTTAAATTTAAATTTATAAGGAAAGGCTGGACGATGAAGTTCATCCTGAAAATGCTTACACATTTCATATTCCATCTCTTGGACATCAAATAAACACCACTCACAAAGGGAATAACCCATACAACAAGATGGGGTTCTAAAATTAGAACCAGAACCTCCAAGATCCCAGTGGAGTTGATATATTAAATCAAAAAAGGTGTATTCTAATTGTTCAGTTACGGTTCCCAGAAGAATAATATCTCCGGTAGAACCATGAAAATTAACAAGCCCACTACCACGGTGATCCCACATTTCACAAAGTTTTCTTAAAGCTGAAGTATGATACCATTTTGCTCCAGGTTGATTAACACGAAGTGTGTGAAAGGCCCATATTGCAGGAAACATCTCTTGTTGGTCTGAATAACGTCCAATAACTCCTCCACCATAACCAAATACTCCAACAATTCCACCATGTTTCCAATGAGTCTCTTTGTGCTTGTAAGAAAGTTCTAATTGACCCATAAGATCAAAGGGGGCTTGTTTTTTGTGTTTCTCTCCATAAGAATAAATATCATCCACAAAACTTGGCCAGGGACCTTTTTTAAGCTCATCTACCATCGGTGTATCATGTTTTTTTACTTCACTCATAATTCCCTCCCTGTGATTTTTAAATTTAAAAATTATTTTAATAATTATTTATTTGTAAGTCAAGAATAAAAATTACCGATTATAATTAAGACTTTTGAAAATTTTTAAAATTTTTTTTGTTTTTTAGCCATTTTTGTTTATTTTTTAAAAAATTATAAAGATATATTAAAACAACATTACCTTAAAATCTATATTTACAAAAATCTTTAAATTAGCCGACAAATATTTAAAAGCTTTTTTTATTATATTCAGCTTGTATTTTAATAAATATTGGCTAAAATAAAATTTATGGATACTCAGATAAGGAATTTAAAAACCTTTATTAACTTAAACCTTTCAAATTTAGAAATTATAAAAAAGGAAATAGAAGATTTAGAATCTAAAACACCTCAACCTTATTTAATATTAGAAACTCTTTTGGATATTCTTCAAAATAGAAAATTGCCTAAGGAAATAGAAATTTTTCTTTTAGAAAAAGCTGCCCATATTTGTGAAAAATTATATGAATTCAGTAAAGCTTCGAAATTATACAAAAAGTTGTTTCTTTTATCCTCCAGTCCTAAATATTTAGACCAAATTGAAAAGATAAAAACTCTAAAAATTTTTGAAAGACTAAAAAATGTGCTTAAAAGGACTAATCTTTCCCTTGATGATCTTTTAAAAATTTACTATCAATCTTTAGAAACTAATAAAAGCATAGAAGCTATATTAATAGAAAATTTCAAGATTCCCAAAAAGGAAATTTTAAATTCAATTAAAAATTTTTATCAAATCCCTGTTTTTGAAATTGCCGATTTAAAAAAGTTTAAAAAAGTTTCTCAGGTTTTAAATATTAAAAAAGATTTTTTCTTAACTACTCTCTGTATACCCTTTCAGGCAAAAAATATTATCTATCTTGTTTGCTATAATCCTGAGGATGTAGAAACTATTGAAAAGGTTAAAAGAATCCTTCAAATTCCCTCAACCGATGTTCAATTAGCTTTTGCTTTAAAAGAAGATCTTGTAGAAGCTATAGAGATTTATTATTCCTCTATTTCACCCTATATATCTGAATTTGATTTTGAAGTGGAACCTGCAGAAGAAAGGGAAGAAGAAATTGAAGAAGAGGCATTAATTGATAGTGCTATTGTTCAATTAGTAAATAAAATCATTGAAGAAGCTTATAAAATGCGTGCCTCAGATATTCACTGGGAAAGTTTAACAGGTAAAAAGGGTATGCAAGTAAGATTTAGAGTTGACGGTGAATGTTTTCAATATACCACTATTCCAGAGCATCAGAAAAGACCTGTTATATCCCGTATTAAAATTATGGCAAATCTTGATATTGCAGAAAGAAGACTACCTCAAGACGGAAAAATTAAATTTAAAACCAAGGATGGAAAAACTTTTGAAATAAGGGTAGCCACAGTTCCTACTATCGAAAATAATGAAGATGTAGTTATGAGAATCCTTGGAGGAATAGAATTTAGAAATTTAGAAGAATTAGACTTGACAGAGGAAAATTATAGAAACTTTAAAAGAATATTAGATTATCCTTATGGATTGATTTTAGTAGTTGGTCCTACAGGATCAGGAAAAACAACTACTTTACATGCAGCTTTAAAATATTTAAATAATCCCAATAAAAAAATCTGGACAGCTGAAGATCCTGTGGAGATTGTCCAAGAAGGATTAAGACAAGTTCAGGTTAATCCCAAAATAGGGCTAACCTTTGCAAGGGTTTTTAGATCTTTCCTAAGAGCTGACCCTGATATTATTATGATAGGAGAAACAAGGGATCAGGAAACCGCACATACCTTGATAGAAGCTTCTCTAACTGGACATTTAGTCCTAACAACCCTTCATACAAACAGTGCTCCTGAAACTATTACCAGACTTCTTAATATGGGAATAGATCCTTATAATTTTGCAGATGCTTTATTAGGTATTTTGGCACAAAGATTAACTAAGAAATTATGCCAAAAATGTAAAAAACCTTATAAACCTGATAAAAATGAAATAGAAAGGCTTAAAAGAGAGTATGGCTATCATCCTGTAAAACCTTTAACAGACGAATTAATAGAAAAGGCAACTTTTTTCGAACCAGTAGGATGTTCAGAATGTAATTATACAGGATTTAAAGGAAGATTTGCTATCCATGAATTATTAATACCTGATGATGAATTAAAATTACTTATCATCAAAAATGCTCCTGCTAACGAAATCAGGGATGTAGCTATGCAAAAGGGAATGCTTACCCTTAAACAAGATGGTATATTGAAAGTCCTAAAAGGTGAAACTACACTAAAACAGATCTTGGCTGTAACTGTTAGGTAGTTCTATTAATGAAATCTGTTATTCATCAAAAAATAATTAGGATCAAAGAAAATAGAGCTCAAGTCTTAGAGGATTTTTTAGCGGTGGAGACAAAAATAAAAATATTAATAAATGACGAAGAAATAATCTCTCTCTTTGCTACTCCTCTTTATATAAAAGAATTGGTAGTGGGTTTTATTCTTACCGAAAATATAATAAAAGGTGATTTTTGTCCTAAAGAAATTGAAATTATTGAGGAAGAAGAAATAAGAGTAAAAGTTTACTCTGAGGGGTTTTTAGATTTAAGCGGAAAAACTTTAACCTCTGGCTGTATGTCCTCTTTTAGTTTTATAAATGAATTACCGGAAAAATATGAAGATAATTTTAAAATTGAAAAGGAAAATCTTTTCTCACTTTTCAAAGATTTTCAAAAAAAATCAGAATTATATAAAATCACAGGATGTGTTCACTATGCTGCCCTTGCTGACCAAGAAAAAATTGTTTTTATTGCAGAAGATATAGGAAGACATAACGCGGTAGATAAAGTCTTAGGTTATGCATTTTTAAATAAACTTTCTTTAGAAGATAAAATACTTTTAGTAAGTGGAAGAATTTCCTCTGAAATGGTATTAAAAGCTGGTAGATGGAAAATACCGATCATTGTTAGCAGAAGCGCACCTACTTCCTTAGCTGTTAAATTAGCTGAAAATATAGGTTTAACCGTTATAGGATTTTTAAGAGGAAATAGATGTAATATCTATACTTCTCCATATAGAATAAATTTATGAGGAGCATAAGATGAGTATATCTATAGGGTTTTTTGGAGGAACTCAGGGAGTTACAGGAAGTTGCTTTTTACTTGATATTAGAGGGAAGCAGATTCTTGTAGATTGTGGACTATTTCAAGGATTGGAAAGTGAAAAAAATTACTTAAAATTCCCCTTTGATCCTAAAAAGATTTCCTATCTAATCTTAACCCATGCTCATATAGACCACTGCGGAAGGCTTCCTCTTATAATAAAAGAAGGTTTCCAGGGTAAAATCATTTGCACAAAGCCTACTTCTCAAATTGCAAGGATAATGCTTCTTGATGCTGCTAAAGTTATGAGAGAACACTATAAAACACTTTATAAAAAGTCTGTAAGAAAAGGGTTGGATCTTCCTCCACCTCCTCTTTATGATGAATATGATGTTATAGAAAGTTTTAATTACTTTAAAATAATAGTTTCCTATAACACCCCTTTACTTTTAGAAGACAATATAAAAATAACTTTTAAAGAAGCTGGGCACATTCTTGGATCAGCCTTTGTAGAAATTGAAGATTTAAAAACATATAAAAAAATAACCTTTTCTGGAGATTTAGGAAATAAAAATAAACCTATAGTTAGAAACTTCACTTATCCTTCTCAAACCGATTTCTTATGTATTGAAACCACTTATGCAGACAGAAATCATAAATCCTTTGAAGAATCAAAACAGGAATTTTTACAGGCTATTTTAGAAACCTTTGAGAAAGGAGGAAATGTTCTTATTCCTACTTTTGCTTTAGAAAGAGCACAAGAAATTCTTTATGTATTAAGGGAATTTTATGAGAAAGGTAAACTTCCCAGATGTCAAGTCTTTCTTGATAGTCCTTTAGCTATAAAAGCAACCAGAATTTTTAGGGATAATCCTGAATTTTTTGACGAAGAGGCTTTAAAGATTTTAACCCAAAAAGATCCCTTTGATTTTCCCTATTTAATACTTACTGAAGAGGTTGAAGAATCAAAAGCTATAAATAATATTAAATCTGGAGGTATTATAATTGCAGGAAACGGAACCCTTACTGGTGGAAGAATTCTCCATCATTTAAAGTATAATTTGTGGAGAGAAGAATGCAGCCTTGTTTTTGTTGGATTTCAACCCAAAGGAACCTTAGGAAGATTAATTGTAGATAAAGCTGAAAGAATTCATCTTTTCGGAGAAGAAATACCTGTAAAAGCAAGCATTTATACCATAAATGGTTTTTCTTCTCATGCAGGACAGAATGAATTAATTGATTGGGTATCTAAATTAGAAAAAGTTGAAAAGCTTTTTTTAGTTCACGGAGAACCTGAAAAAATGGAAATTTTTAAAAATCTTCTTATAGAAAAATTTAAAAATAAATTCGAAGATATATACATTCCTTCCTTGGGAGAAATTGTCGAAATTCTTTAAAATTTCTCTATCTTTTTTAATTTCCCCACAAGACTACCAAAAATAGGTAATTTTCCTCTTAATTCCAGAGGAACCTTTTTCTCCTTTAAGAGCAACATTTCTACTTCACTTGACCTTTCAAGCAATTCACTTTTTTTAGGTAAAAAGACCTCGATAAATAAACATTCTTTTTCTTCTTTCTCAAATTCGCAGGTTTTTCTTCCTTTAAATTCAATTCTCACATATTCTCTACTTTTCTTGATAAAAAGTGGTAATTTTGTTTTAGGATAAAAAGTATAGTCTATATAAAATGAAGCTATAAAAGAGGATAACTCATCGTATATAGGAAATTCCAAAGAAATATTTTCTGGTTTTTTATAAGTGGGCAAAAGTTTTTGGTATATAACATTATTCTCTTCTTTTTTAAAATATATTACTCTTTTTCTTTCTTTTCCTCTTTCCTTAGAATAAATGAAGGTCTTCTTAGGATATCCCTTTTCATCTACCCAAGTTTCCCATTTAGCATAATAAGGAAATATAGAATTTGCTAATCCCACACTATAAACAGTGGCAGTATATTTTTCAGGTGTAATGCATATTTCAGATTCTCCAATTTTAAAAGGACCATAATAAATATCATAAAACAGCTTGATTTCAGTTCCTCTACAATTTATAAGTAAGAAAAAGTTTAAAATTACACTTAATAAAAAGGATTTTAAAATTTCCCTGAAATTTTTCATTTGTATTCAAAATTACTCCCACTTTTCAAAAAAAACAAGAAGTGTTATAATTATTATGTTATTAAAAATGTTACCAATGTTCTCCTTGGACTTTCCTAAGCTATACCTAATTCTTTATAAATCCCTCCATTTAAATATATTGGTGTTCTCTTTTGATAGCATTTTAGATGTTAACGGAGCTTTTTGCAAAATTACGGGTTATTCTAAAGACGAACTAATCGGACTAAAGCTCTCAGACATAGTATCTCAAGAAAGTCAAGAAAAAGTAAAAATTTTGGAAAATAAACTTTTTAGAAAAGAAAAGTTTGATTCTTCAGAAAGGATTAAATTTGTAAAAAAGGATAAAAGTTCTTTAGAGATTTTGAGTTATTTTAAATCATTTTCCTATAAAGAGCAAAATTTAGGTTTACTTATAGGACAAGACATTACTTATGAAGAAAAATACAAAGTCCTTTTTCAAACTTTAAAAAGTTTAAATCAGTTAATTAATCAAACTACTTCTGAGACTGAACTATTTAGAAAAGCTTGCCAGCTTTTTCTTCAAAATTTAAATTTGAAGCTTGTATGGATAGGAATTCCTGATAGAAAAAACATTAAACCACTTTATGTATACGGAGAAGACAATGAATACCTAAGTAATATTAAGATTTCCTTAGATGAAAGTTTACCAGAAGGAAGAGGACCTACTGCTCAAGCTTTTATAAGTGGAAAAATTATTATCAATCCAGACAGTAGAATTAATCCTCAATTTCTTCCATGGAAAGAAAAGGCTCTTGAAAAAGGATACTTATCCTCTTGCGCTATACCTCTAAAAAAAGGAGATCAAATTGTTGCAGTTTTAAACCTTTATTCTTCTGAACCCTACTTTTTTGACGAAACCTTAGAGCCGCTATTAGAAGAAATTCAAAATAACCTAAGCTTTGCTTTGGATAAAATAGAAAAAATAAGAAATGGTTTGTTAACCATTACAGCTATTTCTAATGCTAAGAATTGGATAATTATTACAGATGATAAAGGTTATATTTTAAATATTAATGATATTGTTTGTCAAGAAACAGGCTATCCAAAAGAAAAACTTATAGGCAAACATGTCTCCTTTTTAGATGATCCTGAAAATTTAATAAAAATTAAAGACAAATTAAAAGAAACTATTTTAGAAAGAAAAGAAAGATACAAAGATATTTTTGTAAAAAGAACTAAGGATAACCAAAAAATAATTTTAAAACAAGAAATTATTCCTGTAAAACTTATAAACGATACTGTAAATTATGTTGTTTTAGGAACTAATATAACTGAGGAATTAAAACTTTGGGACAAAATTGAAAAATTAAAAACTCAGGATCTCTTTACAGGACTTTTAAATTTAGAGGGTTTTTCTCGTAAAGTAGAAGAAGTCTTAAAAATTTTAAAAACTGAGGGATTACTAATTTTATTAGACATTTGGGGTACAAGTTATATAAACAAAGTTTACGGATTAGAAACTGGTAATAAACTAATTAAAAGAATCGCTTCACTTTTGAAAGGGGCTTTTAAAAATAATGCTTTGATAGGAAGAACTGCAGGAGATGAATTTGGAATATTTTTGTATAACATTAAAGGCACAGGCACCTCTGAAATAGTTAATTTAATTAAAAATTTTGAAAAACCTTTCAAAATAGACACTCACGAAATAAATGTTCAAATTAATTTAGGATGTTCATTGTATCCTTTGGATGGGGATAATTTTAAGATTTTGTTTGAAAAAGCTTCTATTTCACTAAACGAATCTAAAAATAAAGGACCAGGAAGGATTGTCTTTTTTACCAAAGAATTGGAGAATAAACTAAATTCTTTATTAAAAGCAGAGAAATTAATTATTAAGGCTTTAGAAGAGGAACTTTTTATCTTTCATTATCAACCCTACTTTTTCACTTCCGATCTTAAATTAGCTGGTTTTGAGGCTTTGGTAAGGATAAAGGAAAACGAAAAAATTTACTACCCTGGGGAATTTATAGATTATTTAGAAGATCATTCAGAAATTTTGTTTAAATTTGAAGAAAAAGGTTTAGAAAAAATAATTAAACAAATAGAAATTTGGAAAAAACCTATATCTTTTAATTTATCTGCTCAATCTTTACAAAATACTCCGTTTATTCGCAAACTTATTAAATTAAATGAAGATATAGCCAAAAACTTAATAATTGAAATAACCGAAAGAAATTTAATAAAAATTTTAGAATTAGCAATAAATAACTTAAATTATTTAAAATCAAAAAATCCACATATTAAAGTAGCTATTGATGACTTTGGCACAGGATATGCCAGTTTTTCTTATCTTAAAAATCTTCTCGTAGATTTGGTTAAAATTGATATTTCTTTTATTAAAGACATTACTAAAGACGAAAAAGAAAAGAATTTGGTTAAAGGAATAATAGATCTTTGCCATAATCTTGGTTTTAAAACCATAGCTGAAGGTGTAGAAACTGAAGTGCAGTATAAAATTCTTAAGGAATTAGGTTGTGACAAAGTTCAGGGATTTTATTTTTCAAAACCTCTACCACCTGAAGAAATTTCAAGAAACTTTGAGGTTGCAAATTAAAAACTATAGAATATATTATTAAAGTCTTTTTTAATAAAGTTGAAGGAGGCTATAGGAGATGTCTAAAATTTGTGAAATCTGTGGGAAAAAACCTCATGCAGGAAATCAGATCAGCCACTCCGCAAAAAAATCTACCAGATGGTGGTATCCTAATATACAGAAAATAAGGGTTAAATTACCAGATGGAAGAGTAAAAAGAATGAAAATCTGCACCCGTTGTTTAAAGTCTGGAAAAGTTCAGAAAGCAGTTAGTTAACCAAGTTTTCTCTCCACATTTAAAACGCCTTCTACCTTAGATATGTTGGAAATAATTTTATCTAAGTGATTTTTATCATTAACTTCTATATAGAATTCAAAAAAGGCTTTTTTATCTGGAGTGGTCTTTACTTCTGCTTTTAATATATTGCTTTCTGCAGCTGCAATAGCTGAAGAAATGTTAGCAAGAAGCCCTTTTCTATCTAAACAAATTATATATAAATGAACCGGATAGGTTCGATTATCCCATCTTCCCCAGTTCACTTCAATAAATCTTTCAGAATCAAGATCTTTTAAATTGGGACAATCTACCCGATGAACAGAGATGCCTTTTCCTCTGGTAATGTAGCCAATTATTTCATCACCTGGAATTGGTTTACAGCATTGAGCTAAATGAAAAAGAATATTCTTTGTTCCTTCAACAATAATTATATCTTTATAAGGTTCTAAAATAACTTTCTCTTTAAGAACTTCCTTAGGAATTTTTTCTGCAATTTCCTCCTCTTCTTCGGAAACAAATTTACCTATTTTTTCAACAAATATTCTTGCTACACTTTTAGCAGAAATTTTGGCATTACCTATTTGATAAAATAAATCCTCTAAATTACTTATTTTAAAATTTTCAAGAAAGCTCATATCTTTTTCAATTTCTTGAACAAAATTATTTAAAGAGACTTTATACTTTTTTAGTTCTTTATTTAATAATTCTTTTCCTAAGTTGGTTAACTTTTCCTTTTCTTCTTTTTTAAACCATTGTCTTATTCTGCTTTTTGCCCTTCCTGTAACAACAATCTTAAGCCAATCTCTACTTGGTTTCTGATAAGGTGAAGTTTCTATTTTTACTACATCTCCTGTTTGAAGTTTATAATCAAGAGGAACCAGTTTATCGTTGACAAAGGCTCTAACGCATTTATTACCAATTTCAGTATGAATTGCATAGGCAAAATCAAGAGGGGTAGCACCTACTGGTAAGGTAATCACGTCTCCCTTAGGAGTAAAAACGTATATTTCGTCAGGAAATAAATCTAATTTTAGAGATTCTAAGAATTCTCTTGGATGCTTAAGTTCTTTTTGCAATTCAATTAATTTACTCAACCACTCTAGATATTTATAATGTTCCTGTTTAGAAGTAAAAATTCCTTCTTTATAAAGAAAATGAGCAGCTATTCCTTCGTTAGCGATTTTATCCATATATTCAGTTCTTATCTGAATCTCTACCTTTTTGCTATTTGGACCAAGTACTGTGGTATGAAGGCTCTGATACATATTTGGTTTTGGCAAACTTATATAGTCCTTAAATCTTCCTGGAATAGGTGTCCAGAGTGCATGAACTAAACCTAAAGTTTTATAACATTCCTCTACTGTATTTACAATAATTCTAAATCCGATTAAATCGTAAATCTGATCAAGCTCATCAATTGTGAGATTATATTTTTGAAGTTTCTTGTATACACTATAAAGATGTTTTACTCTTCCAAGAACCCTTCCTTGAATATTGTTTCTTTCCAACAAATCACTTAAGATATCTTTAATATTTTTCACATACTCTTCAGCCTCTTTTACTCTCTTTTCCACTTCTATTTTTAATCTTTCATATTCCTTAGGATATAAATATTTAAATGCCAAATCTTCTAACTCACATTTTACCCAATCAATACCCAATCTTCCTGCCAAAGGAGCATAAATCTCCAAAGTTTCTTTGGCAATTCTCTGTCTTTTATGTTCAGCCTGATATTCCAATGTTCTCATATTATGCAATCTATCTGCTAATTTAACCAAAATAACCCTCAAATCTTTTGACATAGCAAGAATTATTTTTCTTAAGCTTTCCGCTTGTTTAGAAAGTTTATCTACTGATCCAGGAAGACTCTTCAATTTAGTCACTCCATCTACAATAAAGGCTACTTCTTCTCCAAATTCTCTTTTAATTTCATCTATACTAATTTGAGAATCTTCTACTACATCATGAAGAAGACCCGCTGCTATAGTAGGAAGATCAAGCTTCATTTGAGCTAATATATAAGCTACTTCCATAGGATGAGATAAATAGGGTTCACCTGATTTTCTTAATTGTCCTTCATGAAAACGTGCTGCCCATTCATAGGCTTTCTCTACAATACGGGTGTTACAACCTGGCAAATAACTTTGAATTTCATCTAAAATTTTACTTAAAGTAACCATCTTATATTTAAATTTTAAATCTTATTTATATTTTTTACAAGAAATTATATATATTCATACCATTTGAAACTGGATTTACTTTTTGAGAGCTTCTAAATTTTTTTCAAGATGAGGTAGTCTTGAGGAGGCTATTTTAATCTCAAAATTTACAAGCTCTTGACTTATCTATCAATTTTATATATTTTTAAAATAATATTATTCTAAATAAAAAGGGAGGGTCAATATTATGGAACCAAAAATACTTGCCATCTTAGGTCAAACAGAATCTGGAAAAGCTACTTTTTGTGAAACTCTTTGTAAACTATGTGGCGAAACCATTAAAACACCAAAAAAAGAGCCCTTTTATTATTTAAAAGTTTATGGGTTTAAATACAAAAATAATCCCTTTTATCTTTTAAGTACACCAGGAGATGAAAATTTTATAGGAGAAGTTAAATGGGCATTAAAGGTTGCTGATGCTGCTATACTTTTAGTTGATACTACCTCTCCTTTAAAGTACCATAATATTCGTGTTTTTGAATTTGCAAAAGAAGAAGGGATTCCCTTATTTATATTTTTAAATAAAATCGATGATTTTGAAAAATCTAATGTTGAAGAAACCCTATCTAATTTAAATAATGCCTTAGAAGCTTCACATGTACCCATTACTTATGCTTTCAAACAATCTACCACACTTTCACTTGTAGATATTATTGAAGAAAAAGGATTTATTGAGGAGGGAACAAAGATTAAATATCAAGATATACCTGAAGATTTAAAAGATAAAATTGTGGAAATAAAAGAAAAGCTTATGGAGGCTGCAGCTGAAAGTTCTGATATCCTTATAGAAAAATATTTAGAGGTTGGAAAACTTGAAAAAGATGAAATTTTAAGTGGCCTTAAAGAAACTGTTAAAAAGGGAAATATAAATTTTCTTTTTGCTGGTTCTGCAAAAACTGGTGCAGGATTATTATTATTTCTTGAATATATGCTCTCTCTTTCCCCTTCTTATAAATATAAATTAGAAAAAGAGAAAATAGAACATCCCAGTATAGGATTTATCTTTAAAAATTATATAGATCCCTATGCAGGAAAATTATCTTATGGAAGAATTTTTGCAGGAACTTTTACTTCAGACGGTGTAATATATACTTCCGAAGGAAAAGAAGAGAAATATACTCAAATATTTATACCTAAGGGAGATTATTTAGAACAAGTTAAAGAGGTCAACGAAGGTGAAATAATTGTATTTTCTAAAGTTGAAAGTTTAACTACTGGAACTACATTTTCAAACTCTCCTATTTCTGTAAGTTTCAGCGTACCTGAAATGCCCTTTCCTATGATTACCATGGCTCTTCATCCTGAAACAAGAGCTGATGAAGATAAAATAAGTAGTGCCATCTCCAAAGTAAAGGAAGAGGACCCATCTATAATATTCAGAAGAAATGAAGAAACAAGAGAACTTTTAATTTCAGGTATAGGTTTGCCTCACATTGAAAAAACTGTAGAAAAACTAAAAGAAAAATATGGAGTAAAGGTTAAACTAACCACTCCTAAAATCCCTTATAGAGAAACTATTAAAAAACCTGTTCAAAGTGTTATTTATAGGCATAAAAAACAAACTGGCGGAAGAGGACAATTTGCTGAGGTTCATTTTCATATTTTTCCTTTAGAAAGAGGGAAAGGTTTTGAATTTGTGGAAACACTTACAGGTATGAATGTTCCCAGAAACTATGTCCCTGCTGTAGAAAAGGGTGTAAGAGAAGCTATGGAAAAGGGACCCTTAGCTGGTTATCCTGTAGTTGATGTAAAGGTTCAATTTTATGATGGAAAATCTCACGAAGTAGATTCTTCAGATCTTGCTTTTAAAATTGCTGCTTTTCACTGTTTTAAAAAGGGATTGGAACAAGCTAATCCCGTTCTTTTAGAACCCTATTTAGAATTAGAAATAATTGTGCCTGACGAAAATGTGGGAGATGTAGTGGGAGATTTAAATGCAAGAAGAGGAAGAATTTTAAATTTGGAAAAGGAAGGTAAACATACTAAGATAAAAGCACTTGCTCCTATGGCAGAACTTCAAAGTTATGTGATTACTCTTCAGGGAATTACCGCAGGAAGGGGTTATTTTACGGCAAAATTTT
>PNIK01000008.1 GCA_002877985.1 Thermodesulfobacterium geofontis
CGGTTTTACATCCTTTGGCGGTGGACTTATGGTGAGGCAAAAGTTCATTTTGATGAGGCAAGAAAACTTGCCCAATCAACAGGGGTTAATCTTGAAAAGGAATGGAATAAAGGATTTATCAAAAAAGAAAAAGAATTCATAAGAGTTCTTGGACCGCATGAAAGAAAACTTGAAGAGCTTAAAGATGCTCGGGATATGATAGATGTCCTTCATAAAATATTACTTCTCTGGAAAGAGGGAAGAAAGGAAGAAATGAAGGAAGTTCTTAAAGAAACAGGCTACGGCTTAAAAGAATCTTTTTACAGAGTTGCTCAAGCCATCTCAGAGACTTTGTCTCTTGAGAGTAAGGAAAAGAAGCTTCTTGATGGATTTTTAAGCGGAAAAGATAAGTTGCAGGAAGATATAAAGAATTTTAAAAAATATCAAAGGAGGTTGTTTGAATGAAAGCCTTTACTCAAATAGCAGTACCTCACAGAGATGTAGCTGGAGGCAGACTGTTTATGGATGTTTTTGCAGCAGATCTCTGGCAGGTTGTCAAAGGTGAAGCTCCCATTGAGTATCAAGATCCTGACATATTTTTCCGAAAAACCTATCAAACTGAGGGATTAAAAAATATTCTTGAAATTGCTAAAGCCCGCCTTGAAGGGAAGAGTGGAGATTCTACCATTCAACTGCAAACTCCCTTTGGAGGGGGGAAAACGCATACCCTTATTGCCCTTTATCATAAAGTAAGAGAATGGGGCTATAAAGTTGCAGTAATAGATGGAACAGCTCTTAATCCAAAAGAAGCGAAAATTTGGGAAGAAATAGAGAGACAGCTAACCGGTAAAGTGGAACTAACTAAGGGAGAGATAGCCCCTGGAAAGGAAAAATTATATAAACTTCTATCAGAACATTCTCCTGTGCTTATTTTAATGGATGAGCTTCTTGAGTATGCCACCAAAGCAGGTGGAATAAAAATAGGGGATTCCAACCTTGCCTCCCAAACTTTTATGCAGGAATTAACGGGAGCTGTCTCCACAGTAGGGAGGGCTCTCCTTGTGGTCTCATTACCCTCAAGTATAAGAGAGCGCTACGATGAAAATGCTGAAAGAATTTTTCAACAGTTTCAAAAAATTTTAGGAAGAGTGGAAAAAATTTACACCCCCGTAAGAGATGAAGAAATTGAATATGTCATAAGGGCAAGAATTTTTGAAGGAATTGATGAGAAAGAGATTAAAATCGTAGTAGATGATTTTATAGAATATGCCAAAAGAGAGAATCTTCTCACCAATGACGAAGTAGTAGAGTATAGGGAGAAATTTCTTAAGAGTTATCCTTTTAAACCTGAGGTAATAGACATTCTTTACAAAAGATGGGGTTCCTTTCCCACTTTTCAGAGAACAAGAGGTGTTTTAAGACTTCTCTCTTTAGTGGTTCACGACCTAATGGATAAAAACCTACCCTTTATCAGGCTTGGTGATTTTAATCTGGAGAATCAAGAAATAAGAAGAGAATTAATTAAGCACATAGGACAGGAATGGGACAGTATTATTGCTCAGGACATAACCTCTAAGAGTTCGGGAGCAAAAAGAGTAGATAAAAGCCTTGGAAGTTCCTATAGAGCCTACAAACTTGGAACATTGGTTACTACCACTATCTTTATGAGTTCCTTTTCTGGAAGGGGAGAAAAAGGCATAAGTCCCAAAGAAATAAGGTTGTATTGTGTTTATCCAGCCTTTTCAAGCACGGTTATAGATACTGTTTTGAGGGAGCTTAAAGAAAAGCTCTTTTATCTATCCGATGAGGGCTATTACTTTACCAACCAACCTAATTTGAATAAAATTATTGTCACACGAGAAACTAACATCTCCGAGGCTGAAATTTTAGAAGAAGAAAGAAGAATTATAGAAAGGCATCTTTCCAAATCCTTAGAAATTAGAGTATATCTCTTTCCTAAATTTTCAGGGGATATTCCTGATACTGCGGAACTAAAGCTTATTATTTTAAATAATGCAAAGCCAGAAATAGAATTCCTTGAAAAATGCGGGGAAATTCCCAGGGTAAATAGAAATCTTCTTATCTTCCTCTGTAGAGATGAAACCTATGGGGAGAACTTTTACAACTACCTAAGAAAGTATTTGGCTTTGAGGTCTATAGAAGCTGATGAAAAGTTGAGATTAACAGAGAATCAGCAAAAAGAGGTTAAGAATAAACTTAAAACCTATGAACAAAGAGAATACGATGAGTTGAGAAAATTCTATAAAAAGCTTTATCTTCCTACAAGAGAAGGCTTTAAGGAGATAGATTTAGGGATTGCTATTTATGGAGAGAAGTTTTTAAATCAAGAAATTTATCAATTTTTAAAAAACCATGGGGAGATTCTTGAGAAGGTATCTCCCAAGGTAATAAAAGAGAAGTATCTTTCAGGCAAAGATTTTATACCTATAAGGAGCCTATATGAAACCTTTTTAAGAACGCCCGGGGAGCTTAGATTAGTTTCTAAAGAGGGATATATAACAAGCATTAAGGAAGGGGTGAAGATGGGGCTTTTTGGTTTTGGGTACTTAAGGGGAGATCTTCCTGAATGTGTGGTTATAGGAGAGGCTCCCAAGGTGGATTTAACCGAGGATGAGATTATAACTCAGCCTAAGTTGTGTGAGAAAAAAGAAGAGGTCAAGATGGGTGCAGAGGCAATGAAGGATATTTCTGAGCCCTTCCCTACCTTGACTGTAAGTAATTCAATGGAGGAGTATAAAGAAAGATCCTATATGGATTCTCTTGATTTATCTCTTTTGGTGTCTCACGGGAAGCTTTCTCCAGTGGGGAATATAATTAGTCTTTTGTGGAATAAATTTGAAAAGGTGGAAGTGACTATTCACATAAAAGCTGAAAATGGCAAATTAGAAAAAAGTGAATATGAGGATAAAATTTTAGAGGCTTTAAGACAAGCAGGAATAAAAATTTTAAATTCTAAAAATTAATAATGCTAACAAGTGTATGTTTCATTACTAAAACTGGACATACTATCTCCACTGGATTTTATTTGTTATATTACCCTAAAAAGTTTCTTTATTGAATAATGATGGTACAATTTTGTAATTATAACAAAAATGTTCAAAAAAAATTCATACATAAAAAGGATCTACTTAATTTTAAACAGGCATAAATTTTGTTTAAATAAAAAGCGTAAAAATAAAAATTAAGGAGGGAGTCTTTTATGATAAAGGAAAAGCCAAGAGACAAAAAAGATGTAATGGAGTTGATTAAACAGTATGATGTTAAGTTTGTGAGATTTTGGTTTACCGATGTTCTAGGTCAACTAAAAAGTTTTGCTGTTCCTATTGAAGAATTGGAGGTTGCCTTTGAAGAGGGAATGGGCTTTGATGGTTCATCTATAAGGGGGTTTGCTCGTATTGAAGAATCAGACATGATAGCTATTCCTGATCCAACTACTTTTGCTATTCTCCCATGGAGACCTAAAGAAAAAGCAGTGGCAAGAATGTTTTGCGATATTTATAATCCTGACGGGACTCCTTATCAAGGTGATCCTAGATATGCCTTAAAAAGAAATTTGGAGAAAATGAAAGAAATGGGATTTACTAATTTTTACTTAGGTCCTGAACTTGAATTTTTTTACTTTAAAAGTGATCAGGAAACAGAAATTTTAGACAAAGGTGGTTATTTTGATTACCCAATGGATGCAGCTGAGGATTTAAGAAGAGAAACTATTTTTTGTTTAGAACAGATGGGAATAAGAGTTGAATATTCCCATCATGAAGTTGCTCCATCTCAGCATGAAATAGATTTAAGATATGCAGATGCTTTAGAGATGGCTGATATTGTTATGACCTATAGAGTAGTAGTAAAAGAAGTAGCTAAAAAATATGGAGTTTATGCTACTTTTATGCCAAAACCAATCTTTGGTGTTAATGGAAGTGGTATGCATACCCATCAATCATTATTTATTGGAGATAAAAATGCTTTTTTTGATCCTAATGACCCTTATCACCTTTCTGATATTGCTAAAAAATATATTGCAGGACTTTTAACTCATATAAAAGAAATTACTTTGGTATTAAATCAGTGGGTAAATTCTTATAAACGACTCGTTCCCGGATATGAGGCTCCTGTTTACATTTCTTGGGCAAGAAGAAACCGTTCAACTCTTATTAGAGTTCCCATGTATAAGCCTGGGAAAGAAAAAGCTACCCGTATAGAACTTAGAAGTCCTGATCCTGCATGCAATCCCTACCTTGCTTTTGCCTGTATGTTAAGAGCAGGTCTAGAAGGAATTAAAAAAAGATACCCTCTTCCTGAACCTGTGGAAAAAGACATTTTTCATATGACAGAAGAAGAGAGGAAAGCCTTAGGAATTGATAGTTTACCTGGAAATTTAGGAGAAGCTATAGCTTATGCTGAAAAAAGCGAATTACTTAAAGATACTCTTGGAGAACACATTTTTAATGAATTGATAAAAAATAAAAAACTTGAGTGGGATGAATATAGAATTCAAGTATTTCCATATGAAATAAAAAAATATTTGCCTATTCTTTAAAATTTAAATTTTAAAGAGATTCACAGCCCGGAGGAAAAAATCTTCCGGGCTATTTCTTATTTTTTATAAGAGCGTATTTTTTTATTTTGTAATTAATTTGTCTCTTAGTAAGTCCAAGCAATTTGGCTGCTTTTGTTTGGTTGTAATTACAAGCCTTTAGAGCCTCTTCTATAGCTCTTTTTTCAAGAAGCTTAAGCTGAATTGGAAGTGAGTTTTTCAGATTAATTCCTATTGTTTTGATATCTACCTCTTGTGTTATGTAAAATGGTAAATCTTTTAAGGTGATTTTATCTCCTTCAGCAAGAATTACCAATCTTTCTATAGTATTTTCAAGTTCTCTTACATTTCCAGGCCAAGAATAATTCATAAGTTTTTCCATGGCAGATTTGGTTATACTTATATTTTTACCGTATTCTTTGTTGAACTTTTTAAGAAAATGGTCAATTAAAAGAGGAATATCTTCTTTTCTCTCTCTTAAAGGTGGAAGATAAATAGGGATTACATTTAATCTGAAATATAGATCTTCTCTAAAAGTGCCATTTTTAATCATCTCTTCAAGATTTTTATTAGTAGCTGCAATAATTCTTATATCCACTTTAATAGATTTAGTTCCTCCTATTCTTTCAAAGGTTTTATCTTGGATAACTCTTAAAAGTTTTGCTTGCAAAGAAAGTGGTAAATCTCCTATTTCATCTAAAAAAATAGTTCCACCATTTGCTAATTCAAATTTTCCTGGTTTAGAAACTAAAGCACCTGTAAAAGCACCTTTTTCGTAACCAAAAAGTTCTGCTTCAAGAAGATTTTCAGGAATAGCTGCACAATTTATAGCTAAAAAGGGACCTTTACTTCTATCACTTTCAAAATGAATAGCCTTTGCAATAAGCTCTTTTCCTGTTCCTGATTCTCCTATGAGTAAAATAGTTGCTTTAGTTTTTGCAGCTTTTAAAGCTGTTTTAAAAACTTCTTGCATTTTATCTGATATTCCAATCACATTCTGTAAACTGTATTTTTTCTTAAGTTCAAAAGTAAGTTCTTCTTTCTCAGTCCTTACCTTACTGAATAATTGATAAAGTTTTAAATATTGAGCAATTAGTGTAGCAATGATATTAAGAACTCTGATATCTTCCTTAAGATCTATTTCGTTACTGAAAATTCTATCTACTGAAAGAACCCCCATAATTTCATCTTCTATTTTTAGGGGCACACAGAGAAAAGATATATTATCTTTCTGTAATCTTGCTCCTGTCCTATTTAGAAAAAGGGGTTCTTTTCCTATATTGGGAACTATCATTGGTTCTCCTATTTGAAAAACCCTTCCAACTATCCCCTCCCCTATTTTATATTTTCCTCTTGCTATCTGCTCTTCTGTTAATCCATAAGCTACAACAATTTGAAGGGTATTTGTATCTGGATCATAAAGGGTAATAGTTGCTCTTTGCATCTCAAGGATATCAGAGAGAACTCTTAAGGCTTTGTATAGATTAGTTTTTATCTCAAAGGAAGAATTTAAAATTTTACTTATTTCAAAAAGCGCAGTAAGTTCTTTGGTTTTTCTTTCCAACTGAACATAAGAACTTTCTTTCATAAGTTATTTTATTCTTCTTGCCAGGAAATTGCTCCTACAGGACAGCTGTTTATTGCTTCATCACAATTACATTGAGAGCAGGCATCTTGATTTTTAACACGGGCTTTCTCAATAGTTTCATCTAATTCGAAAACATCTGGACAAATCTCACTACAAGTTCCGCAGCCAATGCAAAGTTCTTCATCAATAATTAAAACTTTAGCCATTTTTAACCTCCTATATTGTTTTACTTTTAAAATAAATCAATTTTAATAAAAATCAATATGTTTAGTAAACAAATTTATAAAATTCACTTTCTAAATTTTTATATATTCCTCGTTTCCATAGTTTCTGTTTAATAAATGTTATTTTAATTTCCTTTGCTACTTTAGAGGCAAGCTTTAAATATAAATGCTCATATAATTTTTTTCCCCATCCTTTATAACTTATTATCAAAATAAGTTTTCGGCAACGAATTTTTTTAAGAAAATATGTTATAGGAGGACAGTTAAAGGTCCATTTTGGAAAACAAAGTATTATAGTGTCATTAAAAGGTGGTTCAAAGGTAGCCTTAAAGGGTAAATAGGGTATGAAAGAGAGGAAAAGCCAGATAAGATAAGGGAATTTATAAGTTCTAATTTCTTTTGGTTTTAAATTGAATTTTTTACTTAACCATTCTGCTATTTCTTTTGAGGTTCCTGTATAGGAAAAATAATAAATATCCATCTTCTAAATTAGTGAAGTTGTTTCTCTTTTAAATATTCCTCAATTAAGTTATCTGGAGATTCAGTTGAAGTATCTGTAACTAAAACTTTTATTTCGTTTTGGGTAAGATAGTCTGCCAAATCCTTTGGTGGATTAAAAAGAAGAGTATGGGTTACTACTTGTTCTTTTAGAAAATCAATTAAGCTTTGGTTTTCAACCTTTTTTACTACATCCTTTACTAAGATTTTATTATTTTCTATGTCGTAAATTGCAAAAAGATCGAATTTTTCTGGATCTGTTTCAATTTTAGAGGGTGTGCTTATAGGAATAGCTATTCTCATAAATTTTTCTTCTAAGATATCCCTTTTCATTTCTTCAGTTGTCACAATAATATTTCTTACTAATTCTTCAAAAGCCTTTGCTGTTACACTTTCTGGATAGGCAGCTATCAATGGTTTGCCTGCATCTCCAGTATCTACTAAACGCGGATCTAAGGGAATACGTCCTAAAAATCTTACTCCCATTTCATCTGCCAGCTTCTGTCCCCCTCCTTTTTTAAATATATCTACTGGTTTTCCGCAATGAGGACATATGAAACCACTCATATTTTCAACTATTCCGAGAATTCTTAATTTTATTTTTTGACAAAATCTTATAGCTTTTTTAACATCTAATAAAGATACTTCCTGAGGAGTTGTTACTATAAGAGCATAGGCATCAGGCATAGTCTTAGCAACTGTTAAAGGTTCATCTCCTGTTCCAGGAGGTGCATCAATAATTAAGTAATCAAGTTCTCCCCAATCAATATCTCCTATAAATTGCCTTATAGCAGAATGTTTGATTGGTCCCCTCCATATAATAGCTGTATCCTCTGAGGGAAGAAAGGGTTCAATGGAGAGAAATTTTAAATTGGGAGAGTATTTTATAGCTCCCAATCTCCCATCTGGTCTTCTTGAAAGTTTTAGATCCCTTGCACCAAGCATCTTAGGAACATTGGGACCATGTAAATCTACATCAAGAAGTCCTACTATGAGATCCTGCAAAGATAATCCTACAGCCACATTAACTGCTACAGTACTTTTACCCACCCCGCCTTTCCCAGACATAACAAGTATTTTATGCTTTATTTTAGCAAGTTGTTCTCTTAATTTCTTGTCCTGTTGTTCCATAATAAAACTTTTTTCTTTTTTAATCATATGACTTACCTCCAGCAAAAATTAATTTATAAGGGTTCGGTTTGAGTATTTTAATACTGACTTATTTTTTGTCAAATTTTCAGATACAAGAAAGCTTGAAGATATCTTGAAATTATTCTAAATTCAATTATTATTTAAATAACTTAAAAATTAAATAATTTTATAAAAGGCGAAGAAAAATATGGATTTAGAAAATGCAAAAGAAGAAGTAATTACTAAAGAACTTGTTTTTGATGAATATCCTGTATTGCGTTCCCTTTATGGAGAAAGGGGAGCTCATTTTAAGATCTTAGAAAACTTTTTTAGAGTTCAATTAACTCTTAAGGGGAATCATGTTTTTATTACTGGAGAACCTATAGATTCTGAGCTTGCTGAAAAGACTATAGAGGAGCTTTATTTTCTTGTTAAATCAGGATACAATCTTTATCCATCAGATGTGGAATATGCTTCAAAAATAATTTTAGAAAATCCTCAGGCAAAGCTTAAAGATATATTTCTGGATACTATTTTTGTAACTTCTGGAAGAAAAGTAATTACTCCAAAAGGTGTGACCCAAAAGAAATATATAGAAGCTATAAGAAAATCTGAAATTGTTTTTGGAATAGGACCCGCTGGAACAGGAAAGACCTATCTTGCAGTAGCTATGGCTGTTTCTTTTCTGATGAAAGGAGAAATAAACAGAATAATTTTGGTAAGACCTGCTGTTGAGGCAGGAGAAAAACTTGGATTCTTGCCTGGAGATATTGCAGAAAAAGTAAATCCCTATTTAAGACCCCTTTATGATGCCCTTTATGATATGCTTTCCTTTGATAAAGTAGTTAGATTATTTCAAAAAGGAGCTATTGAGATAGCACCGCTTGCTTTTATGAGAGGAAGAACTTTAAATGAGGCTTTTATTATTCTTGATGAAGCTCAAAATACTACTTCAGAACAAATGAAAATGTTCCTTACTCGTTTGGGTCAAAATTCAAAGGCTGTAATTACAGGAGATATAACACAAATAGACCTCCCAGATCCTAAAAAATCAGGATTGCTTGAAGCTATTGAAATATTAGATGGTATTCCAGGAATTACTTTCGTATATTTTACTAAAAATGATGTAGTAAGACATCCTATAGTGCAAAAAATTATAGAGGCTTATGAAAGTAAAGGAAAATCTGTAAGTACTTAGAAGAATGGATATTCTCATAAGCTCAATCATTCGTTTGATAGATCTATTTTTAACCATTTATGTATGGATAATTATAGCACGAGCTATAATTTCTTGGGTAAATCCCTATCCCTATCATCCCTTGGTGAGATTTCTTTATAAAGTCACAGAACCAGTTTTAGCTCCTATACGGAGAATTATTCCTCCAATCGGCGGAATTGATATAAGTCCTGTTATTGTTATTTTTATCATATTTGTAATTCAAAATCTTTTACATCGTCTTTTAGTAAAGATTTTAATATTTTAATGCTTTTGGAAATAAAAGTTAAGCCAGGTTCTTCAGAAGATAGAATTATTCAATTTAGAGAGCCGAATTTCTTAGAAATTTCTTTAAAAGCTCCACCAGAAAAAAATAAAGCTAATGAAAGGCTTTCTCAATTCTTAAGTAAGGTTTTTAAAATTCCTAAAAATCAGGTTAAAATCGTTAAGGGCAAAACCTCCAAAAATAAAATTATAAAGATTGAGGGAATTATAGAAAAAGAGGCTATAAAAATAATTAAAAAAACTTTAGAGAAAATCCGTGAATAGAAAAAATAAGAATAAAAAAATATTTCATTATGAAGAATATTTTGTCAAATATGAAAATCTAATTCCCCATTACGAAGAATTTCTTTCTTCTTTAAAAACTCCTATGCCTCAATATTTCAGAATAAATACCTTAAAAGTTTTTAAAAAGGAAGATCAAGAGTATTTGTTAAATACTCTCAAAGAAAAAGGGGTTGTTTTTGAAGAAGTTAAGGAGATACCCTATTTTTATAGGGTTCTTAATAATGAAGAAATATCCTTAGGGAATCTGGAAGAATATAGTTTGGGACTTATTCATTCTATGACCCTTTCAAGTAGTTTACCTGTAATTGCTCTTGATCCAAAACCAGGAGATTTGATATTAGACATGTGTGCAGCCCCTGGGGGGAAAACAGGGCTTATGGCTATGGTTACAGAAGATAAGGCAATAATTGTTGCTAATGATAAAAGAATTGATAGGTTAACTGCATTGGTTGCCAATATTAAAAGGCTCGGAATAACCTGTGCAATTACTACAAGGTATAGAGGAGAACAATTTCCTTTTGGTATACCTTTTAATAAAATTTTAGTAGACGCACCTTGTACAGGAGAAGGAAGATATAGAGTAGGTTTGGAAGGGGAAATACTTTATCAAAAAGGGACTGGTAAAGCTAATTTACCTTCCATTCAGAAGGGATTACTTATAAGGGCCTTTGACCTTATTCAACCTGGAGGAATAATAGTTTATAGTACCTGCACTATAAATCCTAAGGAAAATGAAGAAATTGTTGATTATTTACTCAGAAAAAGGCAGGCAGAAATATTAGATTGGGAATCTCCTTTACCTTTTCATCCAGGTCTTACTGAATGGGAAGGGAAACCCTATCATCCTTCATTAAAATTAACCAAACGTTATTATACTCATGAAATCCAAGCTGTAGGATTTTTTGTAGCTAAGATAAGGAGAATTAATTAAAAACTAAAAAGACCTTTGTAATCTAAAAACTTATGTTATAATACCTTTCTGGTGAGTATAAAAGGGGGAAATTATGTCTACACTGGTAGTTGTAGGTACCCAGTGGGGAGATGAAGGAAAAGGTAAAATAATTGATGTTCTTACAGAAAAAGCAGATTATGTAGTTCGTTTTCAAGGTGGTAATAATGCTGGTCATACTATAGTTATAAACAATAAAAAATATATTTTTCATTTAATTCCCTCTGGAATTTTTTGGCCTCAAACAATTTGTGTAATAGGAAACGGTGTGGTAGTGGATCCTGAGGTATTAATTCAAGAAATAGAAAGACTTAAAAAAGAAGGATTAAAAGTTGATTCTAAAAAACTTCTTATAAGTGAAAAAGCTCATGTCATAATGCCCTATCACAAAGCACTTGATTTAGCAAGAGAAAAGAAAGCTAAAAAAGATAAAATAGGTACTACCTGTAGAGGAATTGGTCCCTGTTATGAAGACAAGGTTGCAAGAAAAGGATTTAGATTAATAGATCTAACTTATCCAGAACTTTTTAAAGAAAAATTAAAAGCAATCCTTGAAGAAAAAAATTTTATTTTAAAATATTTTAATGCTGAGACCATAAAATTTGAAGATATATATGAAAAATATGTAAAATATGGAGAATATTTAAAACCTTATCTTACAGATGTTTCTTTAGTGCTCTGGAAAGCAAAAAGAGAAGATAAAAAAATTTTATTTGAAGGAGCTCAAGGTACATTTTTAGATATAGATCATGGAACTTATCCCTATGTTACTTCATCCAACACTTTAGCTGGAAATGCCTGTTGTGGTTCTGGACTTGGTCCATTAGAAATAGACATGGTTTTAGGAGTAGTAAAAGCTTATACCACAAGAGTTGGCGAAGGTCCTTTTCCAACAGAATTAAAAAATGAATTAGGAGATCGTTTAAGAACAGGAGGCTTTGAATTTGGTTCCACTACTGGAAGACCAAGAAGATGTGGATGGTTAGATCTGGTATTAGTAAAAACTGCCATTAGATTAAATAGTATCAAAGCTCTTGCTCTTACTAAACTTGATGTATTATCAGGATTTGAAAACTTGAAAATATGTATAGCCTATGAATACGAAGGAAAAATAATAGATTATTTACCTTCCAGTTTAAACGAAATGGCTAAACTTAAACCTATATATAAAGATTTGCCAGGCTGGAAAAGGGATATTAAAAATGTTAAAAGATTTGAAGATCTTCCAGATGAGACAAAAACTTATATAAAAACCATAGAAGAATATTTAGAAGTACCTTTCTATTTGATTTCTTTTGGTCCAGAAAGGGAAAGCTGCTTTATTTTAAAAAATCCCTTTGAAAATTAAAACCAAACTCTATGAAAGAAAGGGTTCTTATAGCAAATAGAGGAGAAATTGCATTAAGAATAATGGAAGCCTGTAAAGATTTGGGTATTGACTATGTTGTAGTTTATACAAAAGAAGATCAAGAATCTCTTCATGTTAGATTAGCTGATAAAAAATACAGAATTTCAGATTATAAAGATATGAATGATCTTTTAGCTGTTGCTGATGAAACAAAGTGTACAGCTATTCATCCTGGTTATGGTTTTCTTTCTGAAAATTATAGATTTGCAAGAAGAGTTATAAAAAGGGAAAGGCCCTTAATTTTTATAGGTCCCTCCTGGGAAGCAATAAGAGATCTAGGGAATAAACTTTTTTTAAAAAAAATGGCTAAAAATTTAGGTATTCCTTTTATTCCTGGAACTACAGAACCTATCTATAATGAAATTGAGGCTGAGATAAAAGCAGAAGAACTTTATGAAAATTTAAATTCTCAAGGAATCAATAATCCCGCTTTTTTAATTAAAGCTGCTGCTGGTGGCGGTGGAATGGGGATTGCTGAAGTAAAAGATCTTGAAGAACTTCGTCCTACTTTTAGAAAGATAAGGTCATATGCTAAAAGATTTTTCGGAGATGAGGGAATTATCATTGAGGCTAAAATCCCTTCTATTCAACATGTAGAGGTTCAAATTCTTGGAAGTAAACATGGAGAGCATGTTCATTTTGGGACAAGAAACTGTACTATTCAAAGTATTTCCAAACAAAAGAGAATAGAAATTGCTCCAGGATTTAACGAAAATGCTGAATATACTTTTGATTTTAGAGAGGTAGAAAAAAATATTATTTATTATTCCTTGAAATTGGCTAAACACTTCAATTATGATAATGTAGGGACATGGGAATGGCTTATTACCCCCGATGGTAAATACTATCTTATGGAGGTTAATACAAGGATCCAAGTAGAAAATGAAATTTCTGCAAAAATTTCCTTCGTAAAAAATAAGCAAATTAATCTGATTAAAGAACAAATAAGAGTTGCCTTTGGTGAAAAATTGGGATATTCTCAAGAAGATATTAAATTTAAGGGGGTGAGTATTGAATTAAGATTGGTTGCTGAAGATGTAAAAAAAGGATTTGTTCCTTTAAGTGGAACAATCACCCAATTTTCTTGGACTCCTAAGCCTTGGCTTACTGTAAGAACCCATGTGCCCCAAGACCAGCCTTACACAATTCCTACTCAATTTGATCCTAATCTTGCTTTAGCTATAATTTACGGAGAAACTTTTGAAGAAGCAAAAAAAAGAAGTTTAGATTTTTTAGAGGATGTTATA
>PNIK01000040.1 GCA_002877985.1 Thermodesulfobacterium geofontis
AAATTTTTATCTATAGTCTTACCTTCCTTCTCAATTGAATGAACTTTTTCAAATAGTTTAGCAACGGTAGCAGTTTGATATCCAGCCCTTAAGAGTAAAGAGACAGTTCTATCTTGTATAGCTATAACTCTATCTTTTAACCATTCCGGAGTTTCAGAGTGACATTGTAAACAGGCTTTCATATTATTTTTTAGGGGACTCATTATTCTGTGTTCACTTACTTTAAAACTTCCCATTCTTTTATAGGGCATGTGGCAGTCAGCACAAGCAACTCCTGCTCTCCAATGAGTAGAATTGTTAGAAAAAAGTTCAAATTCGGGATGTCTAATATAGGCTAATTTGAAACCAGTAACTGCTTGAGTCCATTCTAAATAAGATGGATCACTTTTCAAGACTTTAATTATATTTTCTATAGAAATTCCTCCTAATTTACTTCCTTGCCAGGGGAAAAATATTCCAATAGATTTCATGTCTTTATCTTTAATCACTACATAGGTCACATGACATTGTGCACAAACTAAACTTCTCATAAGTCGATGAGGTAAATTATTAACATCTACTCCCATAGTTTGAAGGGCTTTTATTAAAGTAAAGCCTCTTCTTATATGTAAAGATGCATCCTTTGGATCATGGCAATCTATGCAAGAATCTCCCAAATATCTATATTTTTCAGGAATAAGATTTAAAACCTCCATATAGGGTTTACTATAATAATCTAAACCGTATTTTTTTTCTAATTCTGGAGCTAAAGAATGTTTACAAGTTAAACAAACTCCACCAGCTTTTAATCTTGAAGGATCTATTTCCACCTGATCCCTTATTCTATAATAATGACTCCTCGGTTCATTGTATTCTATTCCAAATCCCCACCCTTTATAAAGTAATGCCATAAAAGGATATTCTGAAAGCTTATCATAGATTACCTTGTCTGTATCCCAGCCTCTTTTATATTTACTTAAACCTGCAGGTGTAGGTTCTTGTGATTGTTTATACATCTCATAATGGAGAGGATAGACCTTTCCCCATACCTCAGGATCTATCTCATTTTCTGCTAAAGGTACAGTTCTAAATTCACGAGGTTCCCTTTCTGGTTTGCACCCTAAAAGAATAAAATTTAATAATATGCTTAAGATTAAACCTAATTTTATAAATTTATTTTTATTCATATTTAACCCCCTTTTAAAAAGTCTCTATCAAACCAGTGAGCTGATGATTTATTTTCCTATGACAAAACCAACATTTTCTTTCAGTTATATTTATTTTAGAAACCATTTGATAATGACATCTTATACAATTATTTTGGATAATCTCTTTACTTCTAAAGGAGGCAGAAATTTTTTCTGGAGTAAAACCTATATAAAAAATAATAGTATCCTTTGCACCATT
Organism: Thermodesulfobacterium geofontis; assembly: GCA_002877985.1. Classification (GTDB taxonomy): domain Bacteria; phylum Desulfobacterota; class Thermodesulfobacteria; order Thermodesulfobacteriales; family Thermodesulfobacteriaceae; genus Thermodesulfobacterium; species Thermodesulfobacterium geofontis_A. Next base: position 1,387 of record PNIK01000040.1, read on the forward strand.
AATTATTTTCCAAGTATAAAAAAGGATTTTATTATCTATAGGTAAATGGCACTCTACACACTTTAAGTTGTTATGTAAACCACCTTTTATTTGGTTCAGATATTCTGGTTTCATAATATGACATTTTATACAAAAGGTGGATTCATTAGTTTTTTCAATTATACTGGGAAGTCCAATAAAAATTAAAATCAGAAGAAAGCCTAAAATTAAAAAGTTTAAACCTTTATATATCTTCATAATGAAATTTTATAATAAGTTTTTTAAAAAAGTCAAAAAAAATTTTTTAATCTGAACCAATTTTAAAAAGAAAAATTAAGAAAAAAATTGAAAAATTTTAATAAAGATAAATATTTTTGTTTTTTAAAATATAAATTTTTTCAACAGTTGCTTTTAAAAATTCATGATCGTGAGAAACAATTAAGCAGGTTTTTACATAAACTTTTAGAAATTCTATGAGTTTCTTTTTAATTTCTTCATCAAGCCCTGAAGATGGTTCATCAAGAAGATAAGCAATAGGATCCATGGCAAAAACTGTTGCCAGAGCAACAACTTTTTTTTCTCCTCCTGATAGTTTATATATGGGACGTTCAAGTAAATGTTTAATGTTAAATAAACTTGCTATCTTTTCAACGATTTCTTTTACCTCCTTTCTATTCTTACCCAAATTTAGAGGCCCAAAAGCTATATCTTCTTTTACAGTGGGACAAAAGAGTTGAGAATCTGAATCTTGAAAAAGTAAACCCAATTTCTGCCTAACCTCAAGAAAATCTTTTTCTTTTTTTCTTTCTTTTCCCAAAATAAATATTTTACCTGAGAGAGGTTTCAAAAAACCCATTATAATGAAAAGAAGAGTTGTTTTTCCTGATCCATTAGGACCTATAAGGCCTATTTTTTCTCCTAAATTAAGCTCAAAATTTATGTTTTCTAAAACAGAATAAGAATTATATGAAAAACTAATATTTTCCAATTTAATAAGAGGATCTTTCATAATTATTTTATATACCTAAAATATAAATTAAAATTATAATAGAACTTCCTATTATTCCAAAAGCTAAGTCTATTTTTTTAAGTTTAAAATGCTCAAGAAGTGGAAAAAAACCTTTAAAACCTCTTGCAAGCATAGCTTTATAAATTTCCTCAGATCTCTCGAAGCTTTTTATTAATAAAGCTCCCACCATATAGGCATAAGTTTTATAGGTATGAAGATTTGTTTTTGGGTTAAACCCTCTAGCTAAAACTGCTCTTTTTATTTTTATGTATTCTTCATGCATTACACTAATGTATCTATAAAAAAGAAAAAATATGGTTACCAATTTTGAAGGTACCTTTAAATATAGCATTGCATGAGCAAGAGAAAAAATGGTTGAAGTTGATAAAAGGGCAATAGTTGCAAGAATAATGGCATTACATTTTAAGGTAATAGATAAGGCATATTTTATCCCTTCATAACTTACTTTTAAAAATCCTAAATCTATATAGGGGTTTCCTTTATACCTAAGAGGTATAAATATCCATATAAAAAGAATAAAAAAATTTGCGCCTGTTAATCGATTTAAAAGAATTTTAAAATTTAAATTGGCTATTAAAATCAGAAGAAAAGAAAATAAAAGATAAAAAAAGGGAATTAAAATTCCTTTTGAAATGGCACACAATACGGCAAAGAATAAAAAAACTAAAATTTTTATCCTTGGATCAAGTTTATGTAAAAAGGAATTTCCTTCCGCAAAAATTTCAAGATGCATTTAAAATTTTTTATAACTTGGCTTTTTTTCTAAAATTTAAAATAACAATGATACCCCAAATACCCAAAATATACCCTATTCCACCTATAATATCATGGAGTCTTACTTTATCCATATCCTTTTTCATTTCCATTAATAAATTTTTAATCCCTTCAGTTTCAGGCTTTATAGCTTCTTTTACAGCCTCATCTACAGTTTCCTTAATGGCCAATTTCATTTCTTCATCGGTCAATTTTAGGGTTGGGATTAACTTTTCATTTTGGGAGACTTTAGAAACTTCAGGCTTAATAATTTCTTTTTTTTCTTTCTTTTCTTCTTTTAATCCCTCTAACTTATATTCTGCCAGATGACCCTCACCGCCAATTACTTTAATTCTAAGACTTCCCTTTTCGTTTATAGTAAAATTATATTTACCCTTTTCATCTGTCAGAGTCTCCAAGATTTTTATTCCCTTTTCATTATAAACTTCCACTTTACATTTTATACAAGGAGATCCATCTGCAAAATAGGCTTCACCTTTTATCTGATTTCCTTCTCTGTAAGCGAAGTTATTTATTTTATGTGTAAATCCCATTTTTGTAAAAATAAACAAAATGAGTAATAAAAATATAATATTTCTCATATTACTACCTCCGGTTTAACTTTAAGTAAATAAGCTACTACAAAACCTGTAATAAATCCTTCTATGATAGCAATAGGAAAATGAGCACTTAAAAGAGCTATAATAACAGGTAAGAAACTTTTCTCTGTAAAATAGAGCGCAGTTCCTATTAAAATAGCTGAAAAAATTATAGATAAAAAACCTGCTAAAAAACTTACTGAAAAGGTTAAAAAATATTTATTTTTATGAAGAAACTTTTTAAAGATATAACCAAGAACCACTGGTGGAAAAGCCATAGCAAAGGTATTTACTCCTAAAGTAGTAAACCCTCCGAACTGAAAAAGTAATGCTTGCAGTAAAAGTCCTAAAAATATTGCAGGAAAAGCCGACCATCCAAGAAGTAATCCTATTATACCGTTTAAAACAAGATGGGCTGATGTTGGGCCTATGGGAATATGGATTAAGGATGCTACAAAAAAGGTACTTGAAAGGACTGCAATTTCTGGAATTTTTTCAGTTTTTAAATTTTTTAAACCAAAAACAAGTCCTATAAAGGAAAGAATACCCCCTGCTAAAAGAACAGGAGGGGAAAGAACCCCCTCTGAAATATGCATTTTATTTTACCTCCTTTGGTTTAGGATAGGCTTTTACCCAAATAACTGCATCAAGCTCAAGTGGATATTCTTTCCCATCTGCACCTTTTATTATCCCTCCTTCTCCAATAGCAGAAAAACCCCACCATCCAGCCCAAGGGATGGTATATTCAAAATAACCATTTTCATCAGTCTTAACAACTTGAGTAATAAAAGCTTCATATGGAGCTTTTACGTTTTTAGTATTTAAATATTCTACTTCAACCTCTATATTTTTTGCAGGTTTTCCGTCTAATAAAACTTGTCCTTTAAAAGTATTTCCTTCCCAGATAGCAAAAGGTTTTATTAAGGGAATGATTTCAGCTTTTAGTCCTATTGGTTCATCCCATCCTTCTTCTAATCCCAGAGCTTGAATTATAACTTTAGTTATTTGTTTAATATACTTTTCCTCTGAAGGTTCAAAATAGGGTTCGGGATCTACATAAATCTTATAAATTCCTGGTTTGGTAATTTTTAAAGTTGTAGTATACATAGAAACCTTTTTGGAACTTCCTTTCATAGAAGGAATTAATTCCTTTTTCCAATTAAGTTCAATTTTTTCTCCTCTTAAAAAGACCCCACTTTCTAAAATTTTAAAATCCATATTTGGTCCGCCTTCCATCGGATGAGTAAATTTTGCCTCTATTTTTACTTCTTTTTTACTTCCCTCCACATTATCTGTATCAGGTATAAGTACCAAAAAATGGGCTAGCGCTAAAGAAAAAGAAATTAATATTACTAAAAATATTAAAATAATACTTTTTAAAACTTGTTTCATAATTCACCTCCCATTTTAAAATTTTTAAATTCTTGGTTTTATTAATTATCATATATTAAAATTTTTGTCAATATGTTGTTCGCATTTTTAAATATGGTAAATTGAAATAGCTTTTAAAATTTTTTAAGAAGGAGGAAAAGATATGTACATGTCTGAGCAAGTAAAAATGTATATAGAAAAAAGTTCATGGATAAGGAAAATGTTTGAAGAGGGTTTAGAACTGAAGAAAAAATTTGGAGAAGATAATGTTTTTGATTTAAGCTTAGGAAATCCAGATTTACCTCCACCTGCAGAAGTCAAAGAAACTTTAAAAGAAATTATTGAAAATTATGACCCTTCCTATCACCGTTATATGTCAAATGCAGGTTTCCCCTTTGTTAGGGAAATAATGGCAAGAAAAATTACGCAAGAACAGGAAATTAAAGTAAGTCATGAGGAAATTATAATGACCTGTGGAGCAGCAGGAGCTTTAAATGTTATTTTTAAAACCCTTTTAAATCCTGGGGAAGAGGTTTTGTTTCCCTCTCCATTTTTTGTAGAATATTTTTTCTATGCAGAAAATCATCAGGGAATTCCCAAACCAATTCCAACTAAAGAAGATTTTTGCTTAGATTTAGAAAAAATAGAAAGTGCAATTACTTCGAAAACCAAGATTTTCTTAATAAATTCTCCCAATAATCCTACGGGTCAAATATATTCTGAGAAGGAAATAAGTGAACTTAGTGAACTTTTAAATAAAAAAAATAAAGAACTGGGCAGACCTATTTATCTTATTTCTGATGAACCTTATAGAAACTTAGTTTTTGATGATGAGAAAGTGCCCTCAATTTTAAAATATTATCCTAACAGTATAATTGCTTATAGTTTCTCAAAGGAATTATCCTTAGCAGGAGAGAGAATAGGCTTTATAGCTGTTCATCCAGAAATTGAAAGTAAAAAGGAAATTCTTGAAGGGTTAATTTTGTGTAACCGAATTCTAGGTTTTGTTAATGCTCCAGCTTTGGCTCAAAGAATTGTAGCAAACTGTGCTTTTTCAAAGGTTGATGTAGGTATTTATCAAAAAAGAAGAGATATAATTTGTGAAATTTTAAAAGAAGCTGGTCTTTCCTTTATTAAACCTAAAGGTGGATTTTTCATCTTTCCTAAGGTTCCTGTAGAGGATCTTAAATTTTGCGAAATATTGAAGAAAGAGCTTATTCTTGTAGTTCCTGGAAGAGCTTTTGGAAGTTCAAATCATGTAAGACTTTCTTTTTGCGTCTCTGAAGATGTTTTATTAAATATGAAGTCTAAATTTATAAAAGCATGTAAAAAAATTTACGAATATGTTTAAATTTGAGGTTCATTATCAAAGTAAAAAAACTCAAGCTCGAATAGGAACAATTGTTACTCATAGAGGAGTTATCGAAACTCCAGTTTTTATGCCTGTCGGGACTCAGGGAACAATTAAAGCTATGCCTCCTGAAGTGGTTAATTCTCTTGGATATGAAATTATTCTTTCTAATACTTACCATCTTTATTTAAGACCAGGAGTTGATATAATTAAAGAACTTGGGGGGATTCATAAATTTATAAATTGGAAAAAAATCATACTTACTGATAGTGGTGGTTTTCAAGTATATAGCCTTTCTCAATTTAGAAAAATAACTGAAGAAGGCATAATCTTTAAATCTCATATTGATGGAACTGAACATTTTTTTTCTCCAGTAACTACTATGGAAATTCAAAAAAAACTAAGGTCAGACATTATGATGGTCCTTGATACCTGTATACCTTACCCCTTATCTTATGAAGAAACTAAAAATCTTACAGAACTTACTCATAAATGGGCTATTGAGTCTTTTGAATACTGGCAGAGACATAAAAATGAAAAACAAGCAGTTTTTGGGATTATTCAAGGAGGAATGTACGAAGATTTAAGAAAGTATAGTGCTAAATTTGTTACCTCTTTAGAATTTGATGGATACGCAATAGGTGGACTTTCGGTGGGAGAGCCTTTAGAATTAAGAAACCATATGATAGAAATAAGTATAGAATATATGCCTTATAATAAACCAAGGTATGTGATGGGGATTGGAACGCCTCTTGATATAATAGATGCAGTTATAAGGGGAATAGATATGTTTGATTGTGTTTTACCAACAAGAAATGCAAGAAGGGGAACAGTTTTTACTTCTAAAGGACTTCTTTCTATTAAAAATGCTAATTTAAAAGATGATTCCTCACCTCTTGATCCAGAATGTGAATGTTATACCTGTAGAAATTATTCGCGTGGATATTTAAGGCATCTCTTTCATGCAAAGGAATTACTGGTTTACTTTCTCTTAACCCTTCACAATTTATTTTATTATGCTAAACTAATGAGACATATTAAAGAAGCCATTAAAAATGAAACTTTAGAAATCTTTAGAGAAGAGTTAGCAGAGTATTATTTTAAAAATAACAGTTCTGAATAGGAGGTTTTTATGGATTTATTTAATGTTTTTGTAAATTTAGCTTTTGCTATGGGAACACCTCCTCAGCAGGGGCAAGCTCCTCAGGGAGGAGGATTAATTGGATTTCTTTTTACTTTATTACCTTTAATATTAATTTTTATTATTTTTTATCTTCTTTTGATTAGACCTCAACAGAAAAGAATGAAAGAACATCAAAAATTCATATCAGAATTAAGAATAGGACAAAAAGTTTTTACCGCAGGTGGAGTTATAGGGAAAATTGTTAAAATTGAAGATAATATAGTTTGGTTGGAAGTTGATAAAGATGTTAATATTCCTGTTATAAAGGGTTATATAAGCGGACCCTTTACTCAATAATTGAATTTTCTCTAATCCAAATTTGTAAAACCTTTAAAGCCCTTTCTGCTAATTTAAGATATTTTAATTTTTTAGGAACTCTTTCTTCAAGTTGAGGAAATAATCCCCAATTTATATTCATAGGTTGAAAATATTTAGGATTAGCAGTTTGTAAATAATTGATTAATGCACCTATTGCAGTCTCCTTAGGTGGTATAATAAGATGTTTACCCTTTATTAGTCTTTCTGCATTAATACCTGCGATAAGTCCCATAGCTGTTGATTCTACATATCCTTCAACTCCTGTTATTTGGCCTGCAAGAAAAACATTGAGAAATTTTTTTAGTTGAAGAGTAGGTTCTAAAACCAATGGTGCATTCACAAATGTGTTTCTATGAATAGAACCTAAGCGAGCAAATTCAGCTTTTTCTAATCCTGGTATCATTCTAAAAATTCTTATTTGTTCATTATATTTTAATTTAGTTTGAAATCCAACTATATTATAAAGGGTTTTTTCCTTATTTTCTGGACGAAGCTGAACTACAGCGTAGGGTTCTTTTCCTGTGTGTGGATTAACAAGTCCAGCAGGTTTCATAGGTCCATAGCGTAAGGTATCCTTTCCTCTTTCAGCCATAACTTCAATAGGTAAACAACTCTCAAAATATTTAGGATCTTCAAAGGGATGAAGAGGGACTTTTTCAGCTTTGAGTAGTTCCTCTACAAATCTTTCATATTCTTCCTTAGTTAACGGACAATTTACATAACTTCCCTCACCTTCTCCATATCTATCCGCAATAAAAACTTTTTCCCAATTGATGGAATCTGCATAGACAATAGGAGAAATGGCATCATAAAAGTGCAAATAAGGGACTTCTATCAATTCAGAAAGACTTTTGGCTAAGCTTTCTGAAGTGAGAGGGCCAGTTGCTATTATTACAATTTTATCTTTTGGAATCTCTGTAACCTCTTTCCTTTTTATTTCAATTAAAGGATGGGTTAAAATCTTTTGAGTAATATAGTTTGCAAAGCAATCCCTATCAACTACAAGTGCCTTTCCTCCTTCTATTTCGCAATTTATAGCTGCTTCCATTATGAGTGATCTTAGGAGTTTTAATTCTTCTTTTAATAATCCGACTGCTTTATGGAGTTCCTTTGATCGTAGAGAGTTTGAGCAAACAAGTTCAGCAAATTTATCTGTTTTATGGGCAGGTGTCATTTTGAGGGGTCTCATTTCATAAAGAAAGACTTTGACTCCTCTTTGAGCAAGTTGCCAAGCTGCTTCTGAACCAGCAAGACCAGCTCCTATGACAATTACTTCAGACACTTAATAATCAATTCCAGCAATAGGAATATAAGCAATTTTTGGTGTAATAAATACTATAAGCTCGGTTTTGGTTAGTTGTTTACCTCTCCTTTTGAAAGCCTCTCCGAAACCTGGAATATTTCCTAATCCTGGCACTTGATCTAATCTTTCAGTAATATCACTTATTTTAATCCCTCCTATAACAAGTATTTCTCCATTATCAACAAGAGCACTTGTTTGAACAGAATTGGTATAAAGCGCAGGGACTCCTTGAACAGTATGTCCCCAATCGGGTGTAGTTTTTTCTATGGTAATATCTAAGAGAATTTTACCTTCAGGTGTAAGAGAGGGAATTACATCAAATTTTAGTCCAGCATCAATAAACTCTATTGTAGGTACTGGAACTTCTGGTACATATCTTAAATAAGGAATTCTATATCCTTGCTTAATAGTTGCTGCTTCTCTATCTAAGGTAAGTATTTCAGGTTTGGAAAGAATCCTTGCTACTCCTTTTTCTTCTAATGCAGAAAGTTGAAAATCAAGTAAAGCTGCATTTTTACCAAAATAACCTAATACTATTCCCAAAGCACTAGGAGTAGTTCTTTGAGTAGGAACTGCACCTAAATCTACAATAGTAGGTGTAGGAAGAGAAATAGTTGCATTAGTAGTAGGAGGTCCTCCTCCACCAGGATAAACATAGGTCATACTTCCTGTAGAAGAAGATGGATTTGGAGAAATACCCCATATACTGTGTTCTGTTGCTCTCCAAGTTGCTCCTCCCCATCTTACTCCAAGTTCATGTACATAAGTATCACTTATTTCCGCAATCCTTGCCTCAATTAGAAACTGAGGTCTTGGTTTGTCTATTTTTTTAATAATTTGTTCAATCTCTTCAAGCACTTTTGGAGTTGCCTTTACAATAAGTATATTAGTAAATGGATCAAAGGTAATTTTATTGGGATCTTTAAGAATTTCTGCAAGTTTTTCAGAAATTCTCTGATTTTTCATCAAATCTACTACTTTACTTGCTCTGATATGCTTAAGTTCAAAAGTTTTAGTAATAAGCCTATTTGTCATTTCTTCAGTTTCCTGAATAGCTCTAAGAATATCTCTTTGGTTTTCTATTTCTCTTCTAATTCCCTCTGTACTTTCTCCAAGAGCCCTCATATAATCTCTGTAAAGTTCTGCTTCTTTTTTGATTTCTTCCAAAGTACCAACCCTAGTGATATTTCCGATAGTAATTTTGGCAAGTCCCTTATTGGCAAGAACAACATCTAACAATAGATCCCAAGGTACCTGTTTTGCTCTTAAAGTAATAAGCCCTTTAACTTGTTCACTTGCCACAATATTAATTTCTCCTACTTCTGCCAAAAATCTTAAAACTGCATGTATATCTGCCTCCTGAAAATCTACAGAAACAGGTAATCCCTTATATTCTTTAGCTGTTAAAGGCATTTTTAATCGGTGCTCTCCTAAATAAATTTCATATTCGGGAAATTCTGAAACTTTGGGAACCAGAGATTCAACTGCAGTAATGGGTTTTCTCTCCATATATTCAATCTTTTCTTTTTTTATAACTATACTTACAGGTTTTTCGGGTTTTTCCCATATAAGATCTACTATCAATTTGTTTGCAAAGGGAGTTATTTGAAAATTAAAAGGCTCACTTAAAAGAAACTCTAAATAAAGTTTTTCCTTTTCATAAGAGGCATTAATTTCTTTGAATATATCCTTAGGGAGGTTTTTCATCCAGGTAGAACTTTTAGGAACCACATTATAAAAGGTCATTTTTATTTTATTTCCCTCTTTAGAAACTTCATACTTTGGTCTATTATTAAATTCAAAAACTAATCTATCTACCGGTTCTTTTAAAAAAAACACATCCTCTAAATATATTTTTTCCATAGCCAAACAACTTAAATCTAATTTTAATAAAATTGAAATTATAGAAAAAATAAAAATTCCTATCAATTTTATTTTTATCTTCATAATGTTCTCTCCTTTTTCAAATATAATATTCTTTTGTTCTTTTCTTTTTCTCCATAAATATTTGTTCCCTCTTCTTCAATTATTATGTAATCCTTTCCTATTTCTAATATTTCGATATTTCCTATTTTTGTTCCTACTCTTGCAATATATCCCTTTCTGGTATTATCCTGTAACAAAGCAATTCTTTCACCCCTTTTCTCTAAAATACCTACCAAATCCAAAGGTTTTTTTTCCTTTTTTTCCATGGCTGATTTTAAAATTTCTGGAGCAATAAAGGGGTTTTTCAGCTTACTTATACCAATTTTGTAAGGTTTCTCTTCTAATGACTTCATCCAATTTTTTAATTCTATATCTTCTATTTCGGTTTTTTTAGGTAAACCTTTAGATACACTTATCTTTTTTTCTTCCTTATAGGAGCAACTGATTAATAGCAAAATTAATAGAAATATCACCAGATACCTCATTTACACCTCTTTTTCCTTTTCTTCTTTTTTAGTTTCTTTTTTTTCTTCTTTTTTCTCCGAGGGAACTCCTGTATATTTATAAGTATGAAAAGTAGCTACTGCGTTTAATTGATTATTTTTTACTTGGAATTTGATATGATTTAAAGCTATTAAACGAGGTAAATTTTCTATAGAATTTAAAAAATTTATAACATTATTAAATCTACCCTGAAATTCCATTTTTAAAGGTATTATATTATAATAATCTTGAGGAATCTCTTTATCAGGTTCAAAGGTTATAATTTCTAAATTGTTTTCCTTAGCAAGATCTGAAATCTGTCTGAGTATGTCAGGAATTTCCTTTTCAGCAGGAAGAATTTCTTTTACTCTCTCTAAAAACTCTTGTCTTTGTCTCATTTGAGCTTCTAAAATGGCGGTTCTTTTAGCCATATTTTCATATTTTTGAATTTCCAAATCTAATTTTCTAACTTCTTCTTTTAAAACATTTATTTTTTCTTTATTTTGAACATAATAAAATTTATAAAATAAAAATAAAGGAACCAAAATGGAAACAAAAACAATTAAAAATTTTTCTCTTTTAGTAGCAGTTTTTTCCCAGGTTTCAAGTTTTTCCCACAAGGCTTTCATAATTAAAATTTTACTCCTGCTTTAAATTCTATATAACCTGCTTTTTTTTCGGTTTTATTTAAGGAAACTTCTTTAATTATTTCTTTAGTATTTTCCAAACTTTTTAAATAACCAGCTATATCTCTTAAGTCTGAGCTAACACCATTTATATCAGCTTTAGATAATTCTACAGATAACTCTGTAAAAACAATTCTATTTCTACCTATATTTCTTATTAAAGTTTCTATTCTTTGAAGCCCTTTTCCTTGATTTTCTTTAAGTGCAATAATGGTTGAAATTCTCTTTTTTAATTCTTCATTTTCTTTTTCTAATTCCTTCAATCTTTCTGCAATCTTTTTGTATTCTACTAGTTTTTTTTCTTTTTCTACTTTTTCATTTTCTAAATTCTTTAAAGTATATTGTAAACGGAATCCTTCAGCTAAGATAGTTATAATTACAATCAGAAAGATAATTAAAAAAGTTTTTAAAAATATAAATCTTTTTTTTTCTTCTTCTATCCTAATTAGTTCTTTTTTCGGAAGTAAGTTAAATTTTATTATCATAAAATCCCTTCAAGGAGGTTTAAATTTTTATAATATTTATAAATCAAAGTAAGTCAAGGGTTTTTGTTAAAAGTTTTTTTATTTCCAAATATTATTTATCGGCTAAATTTAAAAAAATTATTAAAATTATTAAATTTTTTTTAAATTTTTGCAATGCCGCTTAAAATAAATATTGACTTTAAAGGGATATAAAATATAATTTAGTTCTAATGTACAGCAATCTTAGGTTAATTTTATTTTGGGCTTATTTTTTAATCTTTTTTTTAATATTTGTTTCTCGGGTATTTCCTTATGAAGATAGTTCTGAAAAACGCTTTAACTTCTGGCCTTTTATAGTTTACAGCAAAAATAAAATTAATAAGATTGAAAGATTAGAAATTGCTGGCCCATTTATTTATAAATATTCATTTCCTAAAGAAAAAGGAACTTCTTTGAGACCAATTTATTCTTCTGTTAAGGGAGCTG
>PNIK01000037.1 GCA_002877985.1 Thermodesulfobacterium geofontis
TAAAAAAAAACCTAAATGGAAATTAAGTATATCTAAAAGAGAAACCAAAAAAAGATAAAAAAAAATGAGAAATCCTAAGTAATTCAAAGTATTGTATTTATCAAATATATGAACAATGGCACATCCCTCAGTTTGACAAAGAGAGGTCCTTTTTAGATTTAAATAAATTTCTGTACTTATTAAAATTAAACCTGTTATACTTATTAAAAGATATAAAAATCTTAAGCGATTACTCCGAAAAACACGAGGGGTCATTTTAAGTTTGAGTTTGTCCTCTTAAAATCTTAAAAGCCGAGTCAAATATCTTAATAGCACAATAGGGGCCGCACATGGTACAGGCTTTGCTTTGTGAAATTCCTCCTTCAATTCTATATTTTCTTGCTTTTTCTGGATCAATAGAAAGCTTTATCTGAGTTTCCCAATCAAGTTTTGCTCTTGCTTTTGCCATCTCCAAATCCCATTCCCATGCCCCCTTAACTCCCTTTACAAGATCAGCTACATGAGCTGCTATTTTTGAAGCTATAACTCCTTCTTTTACATCTTCAACGGTTGGTAGTCTTAAATGTTCTGCTGGAGTGAGATAGCAAAGAAAATCAGCTCCTGCTGCTCCTGCAATAGCTCCTCCTATTGCTCCTACTATATGATCATATCCTGGTGCAATATCTGTAGGAAGTGGCCCTAATACATAAAAAGGGGCTTCGTGACAAAGCTTTTTCTCAAGTTTTACATTGGCTTCAATTTGATCTAAAGGAACATGACCTGGACCTTCAATCATTACTTGCACTCCTTTTTCCCAGGCTCTTAAAGTTAATTCTCCAAGTATAATTAATTCGTGAATCTGTCCTCCGTCTGTAGCATCGGCAATACAACCAGGTCTTATACCATCTCCTAAGGAAAGAGTAATATTATAATTATATGCAATTTCAAGAAGTTCGTCAAAATATTCGTAAAAGGGATTTTCTTTGTTATTATAAACCATCCATTCTGCAAGAAAAGATCCACCTCTAGAAACAATTCCTAATATCCTTTCCTTATTTTTTAATCTTTCAAGACCTTCTTTAGTAATTCCGCAGTGAACCGTCATAAAATCTACACCATCTTCAGCTTGTTTTTCTATTACTTTAAAAATCTCAGAAACTGTCATTTCAACAATGGATTTATGATGTTTTTCAACTGCCTCAATTGCAGCCTGATAAATAGGAACGGTACCAAGAGGAACAGGACAATTCTCTCTTATAATTTTTCTTATCTCATCAAGATCCCCACCTGTAGAAAGATCCATAACTGTATCTGTTCCATACTTTAAAGCTATCTCAAGCTTTTTTAATTCTTCTTCTATGGACAATCTATCCTTTGATGTTCCTATATTAACATTTACTTTTGTTCTTAAGCCCTTTCCAATAGCACAGGGTTTAGTAAGTTTGCTTTTTTTGTTTTTACAAATAACTATCTGTCCTTTAGCAATACCTTCTCTTATATATTCTACTTCAACCCCTTCAGCCTTTGCACAAATTTTCATTTCCTCTGTAATTTCACCTTTTTCTGCAAGTCTCTTCAATGTATTCATTGATCACCAAAACCTCCCTTTTTGTAAAATTTTTCACAAAAATAGTAATTTAAATTTAAAATTATACACTAAAATTTTAAAAAATATGAGAGAAAAAAGAAAAATTTCACTATTAAAGAATTTATTGGTAAATTTCCAAGCAAATTTGATCCTTTTGATGAAGTTCCTTAAAATAAACAGATACATATTCATTAAAATCAATATTTTTAATTTTAAGTCCTACGTAATTGGGTTCAATAGGAAATTCTCTACCTCCTCTATCAACTAAAACAGCAAGTTCTATTTTCTTGGGACGTCCCATATCTATAAGTGCATCCATAGCTGCTCTTACAGTTCTTCCAGTATATATAACATCATCCACCAAAATAATATTAAGATCTTCTATGGAAAAAGGAATTTCTGTTTTTTTAACCTTTGGATAGTTGGTAATCCTTGTCCAATCATCTCTATACAAAGTTATGTCAAGGTATCCTATGGGTATCTTAACCCCTGTTTTTTGAAAAAGTAATTCCCTCAATCTATTAGCGAAAGGGGCTCCTCCTGTTTGAATACCTATTAAAGCAACCTTTTCTAAATGGGGATATTTTTTTAATATTTGCTCTGCAACCCTCTCAACAAGTTTTTTAATTCTTTTAGGTCCTGCTATTACCTTTTTAATTTTTTGAGTTAAAATTTGATTATTCATAATGATTGCATATAACCACAGTTTATAAATTTTGCAAGGGTAAAAGCCATGATAAATGAAGTAAATTATAGAGTTCTTTATGGAGATACCGATTGTGGAAAAGTTATGTATTATGGAAATTATCTTCGCCTTTTTGAAATAGGAAGAACCGAACTAATTCGCTCTGCAGGTATAAGTTATAGAGAAATTGAAGAAAAAAAAGGAATTATTTTACCTGTAGTGGAGGTCTTTGCAAAATATAAAGCTTCTGCTAAATACGATGAAATTTTAACTATAAAAACTCTTTTAAAAGAATTAAAACCTTATAAAATAGTATTTGAATATAAAATTTTTAAAGACCATCAACTTCTAACTGAAGGCTATACCGTTCATGTTCCCATCAATAAAGAGGGAAAGATTGTAAGATTTCCTGAGGATCTTTATCAACTGTTAGCTTCTCTTTTGAAAAAATAAATTATGGAAATAGGGATTGTTGGACTCCCCAATGCAGGAAAATCAACCATCTTTAATGCTTTGATCCAAGCTAATAAAGCTGAAGTGGCTAATTATCCCTTTTGTACCATAGAACCAAATATAGGAATAGTTAATGTTCCTGATGAAAGGGTATATAAAATAGCGGAACTTGAAAAAAGTAAAAAAGCTACTCCTGCAACCATAAAATTTATTGATATAGCAGGACTTGTAAGAGGTGCAAGTAAAGGTGAAGGACTGGGGAATCAGTTTCTTTCTTACATAAGACAGGTTTCTGCTATTGCTCATGTAATTAGATGTTTTGAGGATCAAAATATATCTCATGTGGAAGGTTCCATAGATCCGGTAAGAGATGCTGAGATAGTAGAGGTAGAACTTATAATGGCAGATCTCAAAACCTTAGAAAAAAGACTTGAAAAAACAAAAAAACTCGTAAAAACTGATACCAAATCTGCTAAAGCTGAACTTGAAACCTTATTAAAAGCTAAAGCCTTACTTGAAGAACTTAAACCCTTAAGACAAAATTTGAATCTCTTTAAGGAGTCTGAAATAAACTTTCTTGAGAAGGAGCTTTTTTTACTCACCATAAAACCCATGATGTATATTGCCAATATCTCTGAAAAAGATCTTCCTGAGGGAGAAAAAAATCCCTCAGTAATTAATCTTAAAGATTTTGCTTCAAAAAATGAAATATCCATAATAGTTCTTTGCGGAAAAATAGAACAAGAACTTATAGAACTCCCCGAAGAAGAGAGAAAAGAATTTATGGAAGTACTTAACTTAAAAGAATCAGGTCTTAATAAAATGATTAAAACTGGTTATAAATTGTTAGATTTAATAACTTTTTTCACTACCAATCCTAAGGAAACAAAAGCTTGGACTATAAAAAGAGGGACCAAAGCTCTGAAAGCTGCTGGTAAAATACATTCTGATATAGAAAAAGGATTTGTTGCAGCTGAAGTTATTAATTATAAAGATTATATTCAAATAGGTTCTCTTCATAAAGCAAAAGAACTTGGACTAATAAAAATAGAGGGAAAGGATTATGAAATAAAAGACGGAGATATAATTTATTTCAGATTTAATATATAAAAGATTTAAAAAATTTCAAAAATTGTCAAAAATTATCTTGAAATTTAAATTTTTAAATTTTATAATTATTTTATAAATATAAATGAATTTATTTTATGCTAAAAGAACTTTTTAATATTTTTACTCCCTATGAATGGATTGTCACAAATAAACTCGGAGGATATGCCTTAGGAAATGCCTTCTTAGCTAATTCAAGAAAATATCATGGATTACTTATTGCTGGAAAGGAAAAAGGAGAAAGAGTTCATTTAGTAGGCTCTACAGAAGAAAAAGTAACCTTTCTTTCAGGGTTAAGCTATTTTCTTGATACTAATTTTTATAAAGATACTACCTATCCAGAGGGTTATAAACTAATAAAAGAGTTCTTTTATCTTCCTTATCCATCTTTTTATTTTGCTTGTCCCCAGAGTAAAGACTTTTTCCTAAAGAAATCTATAAAAATGCACAAAGAAAAAAATATAAGTTTAGTCATCTATCAAAATATAAGTACCTATCCCTTTAAGCTTGAAATTAGACCTAAATTTTCTTTCAGAAATCACCATACTGTTCAATTCGAAAGAGACTGGAGAGAGGCAGAAATTGAGATAGATATTTTTGAAAATGGAGTTTTTGTTTCCAAAAATGAAATTGGGCTTTTTACTTACATCTCAAAAGGGAAAATCACAAAGGAACCTATATTTTATTATCAAGTCTATTATCCTATAGAAGAAATAAGAGGTTATACCGCAGTAGAAGATCTGTTTTCTCCTTTTAAGATCGAAGTTGATCTTAATCCAAAAGAAAGTGTTTATTTAATCTTTAGCGAAATACCTATAGAAAACATAAATAAAGAAGTAAACTTTATAAAAAGCTATTATAAAAATTACCCAGCCCTTGATCTAAACAAAAAATCCTTTTCCTACGAAGAATATTTTAAAATTTTGGAGCTTATGGTAGAAAACTTTTTATTAAAAGATAATATTGTTGCAGGATTTCCCTGGTTTTATTGCTGGGGAAGAGACACCTTTATAGGACTTCCAGCAGTTTTTTATTTAGAAGATGGTTTGGAGAAGGCTTATTCTATATTTCTAAAGTATAAAAATCAAATGAAAAACGGGCTCATTCCCAATGTGGTAGGAAGCCCTTCAGAAATAAATTATAACTCAATTGATGGAACTTTATGGTTTGGTCTGCGCATTTTCCAATTTATAGAATTTTTTAAAGAAAAAGTCTCTGAAAAACAGAAAGAAGATCTTTTATCAGCTGTGAGAGAAATAATAAAACAGTTTTTAACTAATCCATCTTTACCTATTAGAGTTGATTACGAAGATGGATTTATTGAAATACCGGATAATATCAATTTAGCCCTTACCTGGATGGATGTAGTAGTTGATGGATTCCCAGTAACTCCAAGATATGGCAAACCAATTGAAATTTCGGCTCTCTGGTACAATTTACTTAAGTTTGCCTCTAAGTATCTGGAAGACTCCTTTATTAAAGAATTTAAAATAAATTATTTAATAAAAAAACAAAAGAAAAGTTTTTCCAAATATTTTAATGGAGAACTCTGGGCTGACAGAATTTATAAAAATGAGCCAGTTTTTGAGATTCGTCCTAATTACATTATAGCTTTAAGTCTTCCCTTTGATATAGGTGACAAAATTTCTATGATAAAGGGGTTAGATCTTGCTAAAAAGGAACTTCTTACTACTTATGGATTGAGAAGTCTTTCGCCAAGACACCCTAATTTTAAAAAATATTACTTGGGAAGTCAGTATATGAGAGATCTTGCCTATCATAATGGCACAGTATGGGTATGGCTTCTTTATCCCTATGCTGAGGTTTTAAAAAAGGTTTATAAAAAGACTAAAAAAACTCTTAAAGAGGAATTAAATCAATTGGTGAAACCCTTTAGAGAAAAAATTCTATCTGGCAAAATAGCAAGTATTCCTGAAGTTTATGATGGAGAAAATCCATACTATCCTAAAGGAGCTCACGCTCAGTTCTGGTCTGTAGCTGCAGTTTTCCTTATAGAAAAAGAAATTAAAAACTTGGGAGGCATATAAAATATGAAAGTATTAATGCTTACCTGGGAATATCCGCCCTTTATAGTAGGTGGGCTTGGTGTTGCATGCCATGGACTCTTTAAAGCTCTTGCTGAAAAAGGAATTAAAATCTATATGATTTTGCCAACCCAAGAAAAGGTCTTTTTTGAAATTTTCTCATCCTGGGAGGCAGATTATCCAACTGCAAAAAAATGGGATAAAAAACATTTTGAACCTGTACCTCTAAAATTTTACGAATTTCATTATTTAGAACCAAAAGGAGCCTATTTATCTCCTCAATTAGTTTCCATTATCAAAAAATGGGAACCTCCCAAATTAAAAACCAAAATACTTTATGAAATCCCAACCGAGGTTCTGGAAAGATTAAATTTTCTTTTATCTCAGGAAAATTCTTTAATTTCAAAAGTAAGAACTTATACAGAAAATGTAATAGAAATCAGTAAAAATCTTGATTTTAATTTAATACACGCTCATGACTGGCTAACTTATACTGCAGGACTTTTCTTAAAAAAATTTTATAGAATTCCTTTAGTAACCCACATTCATGCCACTGAATTTGACAGAGCACTCGGATTTGGACATCCTATAATTCATGAAATAGAATATTTGGGATTAAATTTTTCTGATAGAGTAATAGCAGTCTCAAAATACACCTCAAATATTATAAAAGAACATTATAAAGTGAGTGGAGAAAAAATAAAAGTTGTCTATAATGCTTTTTTACCTCCTTTGGAAAAACCACAGAAATTTAAAAAGTTTAGGGAGCCAGTAATATTATTCTTAGGAAGACTTACTATTCAAAAGGGACCAGGAATTTTTTTAGAGTTTGCAAAAAAAATAATAAACACTTATGGCAAGAAAGTAAGGTTTTTGATAGCTGGTGCAGGAGAAATGGAGAGACATTTAATGTTGGAGGCTGCAAGTTTGGGCATGGGAACTCAAATTATGTTTACAGGATTTCTTACTCGGCAAGAAGTTGAATCTGCCCTAAGTATGAGTGACATTGTAGTTATGCCCTCTCCCTCTGAACCCTTTGGCCTTGTTGCTCTTGAGGCTATGTCTTTTGGATGTGCCCTTATAGTTTCTAAACAATCCGGAGTTTCTGAAATAATAGAAAATGCTTATAAGGTTGATTTTTGGGATGTAGAAAAGATGGTAAATATTGTAATTGATTTACTTGAAAATCCTGATAAATTAAAAGAAAGCCAAGAAAAGGCCCAGGAAGAGGTTCAAAAATTTAGGTGGTCAGATAGAGCTGAGGAAGTAATAGGTATATACAGAGAGCTCGTTTTCAACAAAGCATGCTTTATATAATTTTTTATTTTCAAGTTCATCAGCCCTTTAGAATTAGTAAATATAAAATTTTTGACATAAAAGATCTAGTTGTCTATTTTGATGAAGAATTAAATAAATATATATTTAATAAGGTCTCTGAAAGATGTTATTTACCTGCAAATAATCTTTTTAAAGAGTTAATTGAGGCTTCAGATGGTCGCTTTAAGATTTCCTTTAGTATTACCGGAACTTTCATAGAACAGGCAAAAAAATACCGCCCAGATGTTTATGAATCCTTTTTAGATCTTGTTAAAACTGGAGGAGTTGAATTATTAAATGAAACCTATTATCATTCTTTATCCTCTATCTTTGATCTTAATGAATTTTTAGAACAGGTAAAAGAACATGAAGAGCTTATAAAAAGAGAATTTGGCTTTATTCCTACAGTTTTTAGAAATACAGAACTTATTTATTTTGATAAACTTTCTGATATACTTTTAAGTCTTCCCCAAATTAAGACCGTTTTAATTGAGGGAGCTGACAAAATATTAAAAGGAGAATCTCCTTTATATCCAAGAATTTCCTATAACCATGCTCATCTCCTTCTTTTGAAACATTATAAACTTTCAGACGATATAGCTTTTAGATTCAGTGATAAAGCTTGGGATCAATACCCATTAACAGCCGAAAAATACGTTTCTTGGGTAAAAAATTTAACCCTTATTGAGAGGGAAGGAAAAAATTTATATTTAAATCTCTTTATGGATTACGAAACCTTTGGAGAACATCAATGGAAAGAGAGTGGTATTTTTGAATTTATTAAAAGGGTGATAGAATTGTTATTAAAAGAAAAAGATATTGTCTTTCTTTTACCCTCAGAAGTAAATTATACTTTAAATTATAAACCTAAAACTATATCTGTTCCTGAACCAACCTCTTGGGCTGATATAGAAAGGGATTTATCTGCATGGCTATCCAATTCCTTACAATGGAATGCTATGAAAACTTGCTATGAATTATTAAAAAAAGCAAAAGAAAAAGAAAGAAAAGATCTTATACCTATTCTTAAAAAACTCACCACTTCAGACCATTTTTATTATATGTGTATTAAATATTTTCAAGACGGAGACGTACACAAATATTTTTCTCCCTACTCTTCCCCTGAGGAAGTTTATAGGTATTATATGAATATATTAAGTGATATAGAAGAAAAACTGGAGGAATAAATATGGATTTTAAGAAATTTTTTGTTTATCCAAGAATCCCAGAAAACTTACAAAAACTTTTAGCCTTATCTGATAATCTTTGGTTTACTTGGAATTATGATGCCCTTTCACTTTTTTATAAAATCGATGCCGAAACTTTTAGAAGACTAAATTATAATGCTAAAAAATTTCTTTACTATCTTCCTAAACCGGTAATCCAAAAACTTTCTAAAGATGAAAGATTTTTAATGGATTTAGAAGATATATGGGAAACTTTTGAAGAATATAAAGAATATAAACACCCTTTAATAGATGAAGCAAACATTACAAATGAAGATGTAATAGCTTATTTTAGTACTGAATTTGGTTTTCATCCTGTTCTTCCTATTTATGCTGGTGGACTAGGTGTATTAGCAGGTGATATGATAATAGGTGCTTCAGATTTGGGATTACCTCTTGTAGGAATCGGACTTCTTTATAAGCATGGTTATTTTTTACAAAAAATTGATCCTGTAGCTAAAACTCAGACAGAAGAACCTGATATAGTAGATATATTTTTAAATTTTTTACAGGAAGTTAAAACTGAAAAGGGAGACCCCCTTATTATTAATTTAGAAATCCTTGATAAACCTGTAAAAGTAAAGGTATGGAAATTAGAAGTAGGAAGAAATATCTGTTACTTTTTAGATACAGATATTTTTGAAAATCCTCCAGAAATGAGAGATATTTTAAGATATATTTATCCGGGAGAACTAGAGAAAAGAATTCAGCAAGAAATTATATTAGGATTAGGAGGATATTATGCTTTAAAGGCTATGGGAATAAAACCAAAGCTTTATCATTTAAATGAAGGACATTCTGCTTTTGTAATATTTGCAAGGCTTAAAGATTTAATAAAAGAAGAGGGCTTGTCTTTAGATGAAGCTAAAATGCTTATTAAGGAAACTACTATATTTACCACTCACACCCCTGTAATTTCCGGAAATGAGCATTTTCCCCATGAGCTTGTTAAAAAGTACCTTTTTGATCTTCTTGAGGATGTGGTTGATTTAGAAACAAGAGAAAAACTTTTTGAAGAGGGATTTATAGGGAAAGATAAAACTATCTTTTGGCTTCCTGCTTTAGCTATTAGAAATTCTTCTTATGTAAATGCTGTCTCAAGAATCCATCAAAATACCACAAAAAGTATGTGGAATCCCCTTTTTGAAAAGCTCATTTCTGAAGAAGTTCCTATTGGTTATATTACTAACGGAGTTCATTGGAGATGGCTGAGTGAGCCTTTTTACAATCTCCTTAAAAAATATCTTGGAGCTCATTTTATATACATGTCTCCAGAAGACACCGGATGGGAGGAAATCTTAAAAATACCAGATGAAGAAATTTGGGATGCCCATAAAAGAAATAAATATCGACTAATAGCTCATTTAAAGAAAAGGTTAGAAGAAGAATACCTTAAAGTAAGACACCTCGGTAAAGAACCAAGAGCTTTTAGATTACCTACTGCACATCATTTAATTATTACCTGTGCAAGAAGAATTACAGGATATAAAAGAAATACTTTAATTTTATATAACAAAGAAAAGATAGCAGAAATTTTAAATAATACAGATACTATTTTACTTTTTGCTGGAAAAGCTCACCCTAAGGATGAAGAAGGAAAAAAAATGATTAAAGAAATCTTAGAATTTAGAGAACAATATAACCTTTATGATAAAGTAATTTTTCTTGAAAATTATGACATACATCTTGCAAGATATTTAGTCTGGGGATCTGATGTATGGTTAAATACTCCTTTTAAACCCTTTGAAGCTTCAGGGACTTCTGGAATAAAAGCTTCTATGAACGGAGTTTTACATTTAAGCGTGCTTGATGGATGGTGGCCAGAAGGTTATACAGGAAATAACGGATGGGCTATTCATCCTAAAGAAGGATTACCACCTTATAATTTTTTTGAAGCCAACCAGATTTATAATCTTTTAGAAAATGAAATACAACCCTTGTTTTTTGAAAGAGATGAAGAAGGAATCCCAAGAAATTGGATTAAAATGATGAAACAGGCAATTTATACAGCTTGCAAATATTTTTCTATAAACCGAGTTCTTCTTGAATATACCAAAAAATTTTATATACCTGCTTTAGAAAATTATAAAATCCTGACAGAGAATAATTATGCTTTCTTGCATGAATTAATAAATAAGAAAAATATTCTTTTAGAAAATTGGGATAATATAAAAATTCTTAATGTTTATGACAATATTACAGGAAAGAAGCCCTTTGAAGGGGACAAACTTGAATTAACTGTAGAAGTTGATCTGGCCGGTCTTTCTTCAGAATTAATAGAGGTTCAAGTGGTTTTTATAAGTGAGATTTATTGTGTTGTAGCACCTGGTGTAGAGGAAGAAATAAAAAGACATCTTGAAATCTCACCTATTCCTTTTAAAGAATATAAAAACAATAAAGCTATTTTTTATGGCGTTTATCCTTTATATAGTCATGGTTTAAAACAATATAGTGTGAGAATAGTTCCTAAAAATACCTTTCTCAGAAGAGCTTATCCTGATTTAATAAAGTGGAAAAGTTAAAATTATGTTTTATATTTTAAATTAAATTTTAAATTAAATTCTTCAAAGGGGCCATCTATGGATATTTTAATATATATTCTTGTAATTTTATCTATTATATTGATGAGTATTTCCATTTTTATTTTTATTAAAATTAATAAAACTGTTACCCATTTAAATAAGGATTTGGAAATCCTAAATCCTCTTTTAGAAAACCTTAAAAAATCTTCGGAAAATCTTAACAATACTTTAGATTCTGTTAAAAATACTGTAAATAACATAAACGAGCTAATTACCAATTTAAAAATTGTTCCTAATATAATAAAAGAAATAGGTGAAACAGTAAAAGATTTTGAAAATTACTTAAAGGGAAGAATAGAGATAGTTACAGATGAAATAAAAGACTTATCTGAAGAAACAAAAGAAAGTGTAAAAAATGTTAAATCTGTAACAGAAAAAATAAAAACAACAACAAATTCTTTAGATCCTCTTATAAATTCTATCGTAAATTTAGGCAATACTGTAAAAGTGTTACTTGATTCTCTTAATACTCAGGTAAAGAATTTGTATATTGAAGTAAGTGCTTTAATAACTGGTGCAAAAGAAATAAGTAGTAGCTTAAAAAGGGTTTTATTTATAAGAGAAAAGAGGTAATCTGAAATTTCATAAAGGGAGGTGGAAATTATGGGTGAGAAAAAAGCAGTATTTTTGGCATTTTTAGTGGGTTTTATAACTGGAGGAATAACTGCTCTTTTACTTGCTCCGGCAAGTGGAGAGGAAGTAAGAAGAAAAATTAGGGAAGAGGTTGATAAAACAGCTGAAAAATTAAAAGCTGAAGCAGAAGCCTTAAAAACAAAAGCTGAAGAACTTTCAGCCAAAGCAAAAGAAGTTCTTAAAGCTAAAAAAGAAGAAGTAAAGGAAGCTATAGAAAAGGGGAAGGAAGCTATTAAAGAAAAAAAAGAAGAGCTTGCTTCTAAACTTTTTAAAAAGGAAGAGGAAGAAATCTAAATTACCATTGAAACTTATCCTTTAAGATTTGAAAATAATCTCTCTTTAAAGAGGGAATTAGTTTAAGTGTTTTTTCTGCTTTTTTAATTAAAACTTTTTCCTCTTTTTTTATAAATAAATTCGTCTGACCATCTATTAAAAGATGGATTTCTTCCTCTGTTTTATTAACAGAAATTTCAATTATATGATCATCAGGAATTACTAAAGGTCTAATATTTATTTTAAAGGAACAAATAGGAGTACAAATAAACACTTTAGCTTTAGGATGAACTATTGGTCCTCCAGCTGAAAGATTATAAGCAGTAGAACCAGTAGGAGTTGAAACAATTAAACCATCTCCATAAATAGTGGTTACCTTAGTATTGTTTATTTTTAAATTTAAATAAATAATTTTTCCTGTAGGACCCTTCATTACAGCTCCTTCATTTAAACCAACATATTCTTCATTTTGATAAATTACCTTTAGAAGCGTTCTCTCTTCTAAAAAATTAAAACCCCTTTCTAAGGCAAGAATTGTTTGAGGAAGTTCCTCTATATAGGTTTCAGTTAAAAAACCGAATTTCCCCATATTTACACCAAAAATAGGAAGATCATATTTATAAGCATAGGGAACAGCTTTTAAAAAGGTACCATCCCCACCAAGAACTAAAATGGCTTTTATTTCTTTCAATTCTTCCAAAGAAAGTTTTGGTAAATCCTCTATAGGAATTAAAATTAATCTTTTTTCTTTTTGAAAATCTTTTAAAATTTTTGGCAAAGGTATATCTTCTTTTTTCAGAAAGAGAAATTTAAGCATAACTAAAATTTTAAATTTTATAATAGAAATATCAAGTTTTTAATTATATTTGACCCCTCTGTTATTCCTATTGTCAAGTCACTTTTTATTACTTTTTGAAATGTCGCCTTTTTCTCTTTAAAAAATCTTTTCTCTAAACTTTCTTATTCCATTTATATTTTCTTGCCTCACTTACATGTCTTATATCCCTTTAATCTTATCTCTTTTATAAGTCTGTCTTAAAAAAATCTGAAAAGCCTTTCTATTCTACCTTTAGCTTTCTAGGTTATCTTTATGTTCAATAGCTGTATCATAGTGAAGCCCTCCGTATCTTGTGGTTTTGAAATGAGAAGCTTTTCTATAGCATCAATCCATCTATGTTGAGAAAAATCCATCCAGAAATGTGAAATTTAAAAATAGTAATTATGTGTGATTTTCTAAAATTGATACCACACAGAAGCAATTGGTCTCTTGACAATGTAAAAGTTTTTATTATATTTTAATTAATAATAAAAATGATTTTCAAAATTAATTAAATTTTTAAAGAGGGGGGATAGATATGCCTT
>PNIK01000046.1 GCA_002877985.1 Thermodesulfobacterium geofontis
GAAACACTAAACTTAGAGTGGCAATCCTCGGAGCAGAAACCTGGTCTGATGAATATAGAAAACGCATAGAAGAAGAAATGGGGGTTAAAACCTTTGATATTATAGGTATGACGGAAACTGGAGGAGTGGGACTTGGAATAGATTGTGAAGAAAGAGCAGGGATTCATGTGTGGGAAGACCATTACATTGTAGAAATTGTTGATCCTGAAACAGGTGAAGTTCTTCCTGACAATGAAGAAGGAGAAATGGTGATTACAACTTTGACCCGTGAAGGATTACCACTTATTAGATATCGCACGAGGGATATTACAAAGATTGTAAGCAGAGAACCCTGTGCCTGTGGAAGAACTCATTTAAGGGTTGATCGTATAAAAGGACGCTGTGATGATATGTTAAAAGTTAAGGGAGTTAACTTTTATCCTTCCCAGATTGAGGCCATTTTAATGAGATATAAAGGATTATCTCCGTATTATCAGATTGTTCTTGAAACTATAAAAGGAAAAGATGAAATAATTATAATAGCAGAAAAAATACAAGAAGGACTTTCAGAAAAAGAAATGGAACAGCTTGATTTGGAATTATATGATTTTCTTGGATTTCGTTGTAAGATTCAGATAGTTCCTGAAGGTACTATTCAGAGAGTTCCAGGAAAGGCTATAAGAGTTATAGATAAAAGAAAAAGGACTTAAAGACTGAAATAATTGGCTGGGGGAGGAGGACTCGAACCTCCACTCGTGGATCCAGAGTCCACTGTCCTGCCAATTAGACGATCCCCCAAACTCTTAATAAAAATATTATTATTTAATATTTAGGGATTGTCAAGAGGAAAAGGGGAGCTTTTGCTCTAAAGGTTCAAGTTCTTTATTTATTGAAAAAGTTAATACCCTCTTTTGTCCCCTCATCTTTAAACTTTCAATACCCTTTTTTAAGATCTTCAAAATAACCTCTACTTTAGGATCAACTTTAGGATCTAATTCTATGGGATTATAAGAAACAATAACTATATAAGGAGAAAGGAAAATATTATATTTTTTGTAAAAGGTTCTTTCTATGAGATTTAAAAGTCTTCTTGCAACTACCATAGCACCATGTTGTGTTGTTTCAGGTAAAATGATGGCAAATTGCTCAGGGTTATAAAGTTTAGCTATTATGTCCACCCTTCTTAAATTTCTGAAAATTTCTTGAGATAAAATTTTTAAAATTTTTTCTTCCTCCTTAGAACCATAAAATTCCATTATCTGCGAAAACTTATCTATTTCTATTAAAAGAACGCTTAAAATTCTCTTATATCTCTTTGCCCTTAATAGTTCTTCCTTTAATCTTTTTAGAAAATAATCTTCATTATAAAGCCCGGTAAGGGGGTCTAAAATAGAACTTTCCTTAAGTTTTCTTTTTAGTTCTTCTAATTTTTCTATAAGAATTTCTTTTTCTTTTTTAGCCTTTATCAATTCATCTTTATATAAATCTGCAAAAGCGGAATCTTTTTTCTTCTGTTCTTCAAGTCTTTTAATTTC
The DNA here is from genome assembly GCA_002877985.1 of Thermodesulfobacterium geofontis. Taxonomy (GTDB): domain Bacteria; phylum Desulfobacterota; class Thermodesulfobacteria; order Thermodesulfobacteriales; family Thermodesulfobacteriaceae; genus Thermodesulfobacterium; species Thermodesulfobacterium geofontis_A. The sequence goes on from PNIK01000046.1 coordinate 1,515, forward strand.
TTCCTTAAGTTTCTCTTCGGGGGTTTTTCTTCTTTGCACTAAAGGAAGGAGAAGGTGATCTTTATAATTTAAAAGTTCATAAATAGGATTTATCCAGTCAGGAAGTGAAATTAAGAGAGATTCTGCTTTGGTTTCATCTAAATTAAAATAGGTTTTAGCCATATTTTTAAATTCTTTAAACTTTCTTTCTCTATCAAGGCTAAAATAGCTTCCTACTCCAAGATCTATAAAATTGATAAATTTGATATCCTCAAAAATCTGAGGGGGTATTTCTTCAGGGAAATCTGGAAATTGATGGTGATACTGTATGTTGAGGACAAATCTACGAGGGAAGTTGTAGATTTCAAAATATTCTCCTCCTACAGTTGCATGATCAACACCAAAAACCTCTTTTTCAGCTTGATAAGTAGGTTTTCCAAACAGGGTTTTTAGTTTTAAAACTTTTAGATAATCCTCAGGAAATAGAAAATAAAGAATAATTATACCAAAATCCATAAGATAAGATGAAAGATGTAAATGAGGTGAAAAATTTTCAAAAAAGGGAGCACATATAAAGGAAAAACATAAATTAGCAATAGCTCTTGCCCAAAAAAGATGGAAATTAAACTCATTAAAGGTAACCTTACTTAGTTTTGTAGAAATAAAGCTTAGAACTAAAATTTTTACTAAATCCTCTCCAAGTACTAATAAAGCGAGATTTACGTCTTTGATAGGAGGATTATCTTTTCTATATTTTGGTTGATTAGCCACTGAAAGAATAAGCGAAGAAATTTCCTGATTTTTAGTAACAAGTTCTACAAATTCTCTTTCTGATTTCAAAAGGAGTGTTTCTAAAATTTCTTTACAAATTTTAGGTAGAGGAAATAAGTTTCTGGTAGAAAGTTTTAAAAGTTTATCTAACTCTCCCATTTTTCCTTGTTTAAGTTAAAATATTGAGTTAATATTAGCAGAAGATTTTTATTTTTAAAAGATAAAATAGGAAAAAAGTCCAATTTTTGAAGTTGGGGGAGATAAAATGACTGAAGAACAACTCAAAGAAATGATTTTAAATATAGCAAAAAGAGCTAAAACCGCTTCAAAAAATTTGGCAATCCTTTCTTCCGGCATAAAAAATGAAGTCTTAAAAAGGGTTGCACAAAAATTGAGAGAAAGAAAAGAGGAATTAAAAAAGATTAACGAAAAAGATGTAAATCAAGCATTAATTCAGGGACATACTAAAGCATTTATTGATCGTTTAACTCTTACAGACAAAATAATAGAGGGTATGGCAAAGGGATTAGAAGAAGTTGCAGCTCTTCCTGATCCTGTAGGAGAAGTAATTAAGATGTGGAAAAGACCTAACGGACTTTTGGTAGGTAAAATGAGAATACCTCTTGGAGTAATAGCTATAATTTATGAAAGTAGGCCCAATGTTACAATAGATGCAGCTGGGCTTTGTTTTAAAAGTGGAAATGCAGTAATTTTAAGAGGCGGGAAGGAAGCATTAAATTCAAATTTAGCTTTAGGAGAAATTTTTAGAGAAACTCTTAAAGAATTTAATATTTTAGAAGATGCAGTTCAGGTTGTTCCAACTCCTGAAAGGAAGCTTATGGAATATATGTTAGAACTCGAAGATTATATAGATCTTGTTATTCCAAGGGGTGGAGAGGGGCTTATAAGATTTGTTACAGAAAGAGCTCGTATGCCAGTTATTAAACACTATAAAGGAGTTTGCCATGTATATGTAGATGAAGAGGCAAACTTAGAGATGGCAAAGAAAATCGCTATAAATGCCAAGTGTCAAAGACCGGGAGTGTGTAATGCTATGGAAACTTTACTTGTTCATAAAGGAATTGCAGAAAAATTTTTGCCAAGCCTGGCAGAGGAATATAAAAATTATGGAGTAGAATTAAGAGGGTGTCCTGAAACTTTGAAATATGTACCTTGGGCAAAACCTGCAACAGAAGAAGACTGGTATGCTGAATACTTAGACTTAATTTTGGCTATAAAAGTAGTAAATGATATAGATGAAGCAATAGAACATATTTCTAAATATGGAAGTAATCATACAGAGGCTATAGTAACAGAAAACTATTCAAAGGCTATGAAATTTTTAAAGGAAGTTGATGCAAGTGTGGTTCTTGTTAATGCCTCAACAAGATTTAATGACGGCGGAGAACTTGGACTCGGAGCAGAAATAGGAATTTCTACAACTAAAATCCATGCCTATGGTCCCATGGGACTCGAAGAATTAACCACAACCAAATTTATTGTATTTGGTAATGGACAAATCCGAACTTAAAAAAATAGGAATTTTGGGAGGAACCTTTGATCCTCCCCACCTTGCCCATTTAAGAATTGCAGAAGAAGTAAGAGAAATTTATCAGCTAAACAAAGTTTTTTTTATTCCTGCAGGACTTCCTCCCCATAAAAAAGAAGTTTCTATTTCTTCTTTTGAAGATAGATTTGAAATGGTCAAGATTGCTATAGAAGGAAATTCATATTTTGAAGTACTGGATATAGAAAAAGATATAGTTCCTTCTTATACCTTAAAAACTCTTCAAAAATTAGAAAATCTTTATCCCGAAAGTGAAAAATTTTTAATTATTGGATGGGATAGTTTTTGTGAATTTGAAACCTGGTGGAATTATGAAAAATTATTGAATTACACAAATATTGTTGTTGTTCCAAGAAGAATAAAATCTTGGGAAGAGGTAAAAACTTTCTTTTATAACAAAATTAGAGAACTTTGGCCTGAAGAGCAAGCATTAAAAAAAGTTTTTTTTTGTGAAACTATACCTTTTGAGGTCTCAAGTAGCCTAATAAGAAATTTAGTAAAAGAAGGAAGATCGGTTAGATATTTGGTACCAGAAAAGGTATATTTTTATATAAAAGAAAAGGGGCTTTATAAATAATGAGAGGAAATGTTAGGGTTGAAATAACACCCATGTTTAAACAATATTTTGAAATCAAAAATAAATATCCTGATACTATATTGTTTTTTAGATTAGGAGATTTTTACGAAATGTTTTTTGAAGATGCAGAAACTGTTGCACCTCTTTTAGGACTGGTTCTTACAAAAAGAGAGGCAGGAAAAAATCTTATAGCTCCTATGTGTGGAGTTCCAGCAGATAAAAGTTCAATTTATATACAAAAACTTGTGGATATGGGATTTAAAGTAGCTATTTGCGAACAGGTAGAAGATCCAGCAGAAGCTAAAGGACTTGTAAGAAGAGAAGTAGTAAAAATATATACTCCGGGACTTCTTATAGATCTTGAGTCTCTTTCAGAAAAGGAAAAAAATTATTTAGCAAGTCTTTTTATTGATAGAAAAGCTGGATGTAGTTTTTTAGAACTTTCTTGCGGAGAATTTATTTTTACAGAGCTTCAAAAGGAGGAAATACTTTCAGAAATTTTAAAGAAAGAACCTAAAGAGATAATACTGAACAAAAAATTAGAAAATTCAGAACTGGTAAAGGTACTTAAACAAAATATTCCGAAGGCACATTTAAGCTTTGTAGAAGAAGGTTTTTTCAAAAAAGAAGGTTTGAAAGAATTTAATTTGGAAATTTTTGAATTTGAAAAATACGATGAAGGATTAAAAGCAGCCAATGCAATTTTAGAATATTTGAAAATTTATCAACCCCATTTGGTAGACAAAATAGAGATCCCTCAATTTTATTATCCAGAGGAATTTTTATTTTTAGATGAGTCAACAAAAAGAAATCTTGAACTTATAAAAAATCTTTGGGATGGAAGTGAAAAATATACACTTTTCTGGGTTCTTGATAAAACCCAAACTCCTATGGGAGCAAGGCTTTTAAAGGAATGGATACTTTACCCTTTAAAAGATATTAAAAAAATTCAAGAAAGGCAGGAAGTAGTTAAATTTTTTGTTGAAAATAGAGCCTTAAGAGAAGATTTAAGAAAAATTTTAAGAAAAATTTCTGATCTTGAAAGATTAAGCACAAGATGTGCATTAAAATTGGCTAATCCAAAAGAATTGGGATTACTTAGAGAAAGTTTAAAATACCTTCCAGAAATAAAAAGCATTTTAGAAAAAGAAAAACTTTTACTTTTTCCAAAAAAATTAGAGGAACTCTTAAAAAATATAGAAGATTTTTCAGAACTTTATGAACTTTTAAGTAACTGGCTTGTTGAAGATCCTCCTGCGACTTTAAAAGAAGGAGGAATTATAAAAAGAGGCATCAATACCTATCTTGATGAACTTTTAGATTTAAAGGAAAATGCAATTTATTACCTTTCCCAATTAGAAAAAAGCGAAAAAGAAAAAACAGGTATTACCAATTTAAGAATAGGATATAATAAGGTTTTTGGATATTATTTTGAGGTCTCAAAAAGTTATTTAAAAAAGGTTCCTTCTTATTTTGAAAGAAAACAGACTTTAACTAATGTGGAAAGATTTATTACACCCCAATTAAAAGAATTAGAAAATAAAATACTTTCAGCAGAAGAAAAAATTAAGAATCTGGAATATGAATTATTTTTAGAATTAAGAGAAAAGGTTTCTTCTTATAAAGAAAAGCTAAAAAATACAGCTAAAGCCTTAGCAGAACTTGATGTCCTTATATCTTTTTCTCAAGTAGCTATAGAAAACAATTATATACCACCAGAGATAGTTGAAGAACCAGGTCTTATGATAGAAGCGGGTAGACACCCAGTTTTAGAAAAAATCCAGGGTAAAGAAAAATTTGTTCCCAATTCTTTAGTTATGGAAAGAGAAAATTCTCAGTTTTTAATCATTACAGGACCGAATATGGGTGGAAAGTCCACCTTTTTGAGACAGAATGCCCTAATAGTTATAATGGCACAAATGGGAAGTTTTGTTCCTGCTAAATCAGCAAGGATAGGTATTTTTGATAGAATTTTCAGTCGAGTGGGAGCAGGAGATGAACTTATAAGAGGAAAAAGTACCTTTATGGTTGAAATGAGCGAATGTGCATATATTTTGAAAAATGCTACACCCAAAAGTTTGGTTATTCTTGATGAGGTTGGAAGGGGAACAAGTACTTTTGATGGTATGTCTCTTGCTTGGGCTATTGCTGAAAATTTATACAAAAATAAGGTCTTTACTTTACTTGCAACCCATTATTTTGAATTAACAGAACTAGCAAAGCTCTATTCAGGAATTAAAAATTACCATGTATCTGTAAAAGAATGGAATGGAGAGATAATATTTCTGTATAAGGTTTTGCCAGGTGTTGCAAATCAATCTTATGGAATAGAAGTTGCAAAATTGGCAGGAATTCCTCAAGAAGTAGTTGACAGAGCAAAGGAAATACTTTATAAATTAGAAAGCAAGAATTTAAAAGAAAACACAGAATTAACTATAGCTCCTAAAAGGATTTTACAGTTGTCCATATTTGAAAGAACTCATCCTTTAATTGAAAGGATTAAAAGCCTAAATATAGAAGAAATGACCCCTATCTCAGCCCTGAATTTTCTTTGGGAAATAAAAAGAGAAATTTTAGAAAAAGAAAAAAGGGAAAAGTAATGAAACGATTTTTTTGCTTTTTATTAATTTTGATAATAGGGGTTTATTTTTGGAATTTTAATCCTGTAAATTTATTAGCACGAACTTTAAATCCTTCAAAAAATCAATCAAAGCAAAAGTATTTATATCATGTAGTTAAAAGAGGTGAGAGTTTAGATAGTATAGCAAAAAAATATGGAGTTAGTATAAGTGAATTGAGGGAATGGAATAAATTAAGGAGTAACAGAGTTAAGGTAGGGCAAAGGTTGATAGTAGGGGTAAAGGAGGAAGCAGTAAAAGGAAAGGAGGAAGCTAAAAAAGAACTAAAAGAGTCAGCAGTTTACCATGTAGTTAAAAAAGGTGAGACCTTAGATAAAATTGCTCAAAAATACGGGATTTCTGTTAAAGAACTAAAGGAATTAAACAATTTAAAAACCAATAAAGTTTATGCAGGACAAAAACTTATCGTTAAAAAAGAAGAAAAAATAGAAACTAAAGACACAAAACCTCAGAAAATTTCAGAAGTTATATCAAAGCAAAAGTATTTATATCATGTAGTTAAAAGAGGTGAGAGTTTAGATAGTATAGCAAAAAAATATGGAGTTAGTATAAGTGAATTGAGGGAATGGAATAAATTAAGGAGTAACAGAGTTAAGGTAGGGCAAAGGTTGATAGTAGGGGTAAAGGAGGAAGCAGTAAAAGGAAAGGAGGAAGCTAAAAAACAATCAAAGGAAGTATCAGATACAGAAAGAATTTTTTCTGAACTTGAAAGAGAATACGAAAACCTTCTTTCTAATCCTAAGACTACAAGAGCAGATTGGTTAAAGCTTCTAAGTGAATATAGAAGACTTTATCTTTTATATCCAAGCAGTCAAACAACACCCAAGGCTATATTAAAAACAGCCGATATTTATTTACAGCTTTATAAAAAATTTTCTAATTCTGAAGATCTCAATAAAGCCATAGAAAGATATTACTTTTTAATAAACAATTATTCTGGAACTTCCTTTGCAGAAGAAGCCTATTATAAATTGATTCAAATTTATGGGGAAGAAATAAAAGATAAAGAAAAAACCGCTAAATTAAGGGCTGAGTTTCAGGCAAAATATCCAAGAAGTATGTATCTTTCTAAACTGGAGGAAAAAAAGAAAACAATAGAATTAAAAAAGCCTATAAAAAAGAAGAAAGAAATTGTAATTAAGGAACCTGTAAAGGAACAGAAAGGAGAATTTTCAAAGGAGAAAATAGCTTTATCTAATATTAGTCTCCGAAAAGTCTTAGAAGTTCAACCAGTTACAGGAGAAGATTATAGTAGAGTAATTATAAATGTTTCTGATAATTTTGACTATCAGGCAAATATATTAAAAGGAAACATGAACAAACCACCAAGAATATATGTAGATATCTATCCAGCTATTCTTGATAATAAAGTTCCTAAAGAAATGGAAATAAAAGATGCCCTTTTAACAGGGGTGAGAGTTGCTCAGTTTGATGAAAAAACAGTTAGAGTAGTATTAGATCTTAATAGCTTGACTTCCTATAAAATTTTCAAACTCAGAGAACCTTATCAATTAGTTCTTGATCTTATAGGAAAGGAAAAGACTAAAAAGATTATGGCAAAAGAAAATACTAAAAAAGAGGGATATATAAATTTAGCTCGTCAATTTGGCCTTGGGATAAAAAGAATTGTTATAGATCCTGGGCATGGAGGAGAAGATCCTGGAGCAGTAGGGCCTTCGGGATTAAAAGAAAAGGATGTGGTACTTACTTTAGCAAAACTTTTAGCACAGAAATTAAAAACTCGTTTAGGGATTGAAGTAATTTTAACCAGAGAGGATGACAGATTTATCCCTCTTATCCAAAGACCAGCCATTGCCAATAGTAAAAAAGCAGATCTTTTTATTTCCCTTCATACTAATGCATCTCCAGATTCTAAAGGTTGTGGTATCGAAACCTATTATCTTAACTTTACTACAGATCCTGAAGCAATGAGAGTTGCAGCTTTAGAAAATGCTGCTTCAGATAGGTCTTTAAGTGATTTACAAGACCTAATAAAAGCAATATTAGCAAATACTAAACTTTCTGAATCAAGAATGCTTGCAGAAAAGGTTCAGAAAGAATTGGCAAAGATTGTAAGAAGATACTATCCAGATACTATGGATAGGGGAGTAAAATACGCACCCTTCCTTGTTCTTGTAGGAACAAGAATGCCAGCTATATTAGTGGAAACAGGGTTTATAAGCAATCCTAACGAAGAGAAAAGACTTAGAGATCAGCAATATTTAGATTTGGTTGCAGAAGGGATTGCTAAAGGAATAGAAGTTTATATTCAGAGCCTTAAATTTTCTCAAATCTATTATGATAAGAAATCCTAAGGTTATATATGGTGTAGAAAGATTTTTTAAAGAGGAGATATTTAAAAAATATAAAGGGAAAAAAGTTGCTCTTCTTTGCAATCAAGCTTCAGTAGATTATCGTTTTACTCCAGTATTTATTCTCTTTAAAGAAAAGTTTAAAAGGAAATTTAAGCTTATTTTTTCCCCTCAACATGGACTCTTTTCTGAAAAACAAGCCAATATGGTAGCTTCAGAAGATGAAATAGAACCTTTCACTCAAATTCCTGTAATAAGTTTATATGGAAAAAGACTAAAACCAGAAAAAGAGCATTTAGATGAAATAGAGGTTATTTTTGTTGATTTGCAGGATATAGGTTGTAGAGTCTATACCTATATATGGACTTTATACCTTTTAATGGAAGCTTGTGAAAAAAACGAGAAAAAACTGGTAATTTTTGATAGACCAAATCCTATCGGATCCCAAATTGAAGGCCCCCTTTTAGAGCCAGAGTATTTTTCTTTTGTAGGAATGGATATACTGCCTTTAAGACATGGTTTAACCATTGGAGAAATAGCAAATTTATTTAAAAAGAGGAAATTTTCTAACTTAGATTTAGAAATTATAAAAATGAAAGGATACAAAAGAGAATTTTTATTCCCACAAATTAAACGTCCTTGGATTTTTACTTCTCCAAATATACCTACTTGGGAAACAACCTTAGTTTACCCAGGACAGGTATTATTGGAGGGAACAAATCTTTCTGAAGGAAGAGGAACTACTAATCCCTTTTTAATTTTTGGTGCACCCTATTTGAATCTTAAAAAGCTTTCCGATCGTTTTAAAAAGATTTTCCAACCAGAAAAAGAAGGATTTATTTTAAGACCTATTGTTTTTGAACCAACCTTTGATAAGTGGAAGGGGAAAAGATGTTATGGTTTTCAAATTCATGTAGTGGACTATTATAAGTTTAAACCTGTTAAAACTACTCTTCTAATACTTAAAACCATAAAGGAAAATTTTGAAGATTTCAAATTTATAGATGGTCCTTATGAATTTGAGGAAAGAAAAAGACCTATTGAAATCCTAGTTGGAAATTCACAAGTTCTCAAATGGTTGGAAGAGAAAGAGAAAATTGACCTTGATTTTTACCTGTATTATAATTTTAAAAATTACTTAGATGAAGTGGAGGGGTGTAGATTCTATTAATTTAATGAACAAATTAAATTTCAAAAAGTTTAAATTTAGGTCTAATAAAGAAAGGATTAACTATTTTTTAAAGCTTTTTAATAAAGATGATAGGGTACTTATTCTTATTTGGGCTGATCCTGATGCTTTAGCCTGTGCCTTTGCTTTAAAGAGAATTTTACAAAACAAGGTAGAAAAAATTGATATTTCCAATGTAAACGAAATTGTAAGGCTTAATAATCAAGTAATGGTTAATATCTTAAAAATACCTTTAATTAAGTTTTCTCAAGAGCTTTTAAAGATTTACAATAAGTTTATTCTTGTTGATTCACAACCTCCCCATAGAGAGGAATTTAAAAATATAAAATTTACTGCAGTTATAGATCATCACCCTCTAACAGAGGGTTGGTGTGCTGAATATGTTGACATTCGTCCAAATTATGGAGCAGCTTCAACTATTCTTTTTGAGTATCTTAAAACCTTAAGAATAAAACCTTCAGTCTATTTAGCTACAGCTTTAATTTATGGTATTAAAGTAGATACCGATAATTTTGGAAGAAGTGCCAATCCTCACGATGTTATAGCATTTCAAAAATTATATAAACACATGAATAAATATTTATTAAATAAAATGGAGGGTTATCATATTAGAAGATCAGAACTTAAGTATTTTAAAATGGCTTTAGATCAGCTTAAATTTCAGAAAAATAGATTATTTACTTACATTGGAAAGATTTTAAACACAGATATTCTTGTTATAATAGCGGATTTTTTAAACAAAGTTCATGAAACATCTTGGGTATTTGTAGGAGGAGAATATAAGAAAAATTTGGTTATTATTATTAGATGTGATGGGTATAAAAAGGATGCAGGGAAACTTGCAAAAAAGCTATTTAAAGATGTGGGTTTTGCTGGTGGACACAGAGAAAAAGCAAGGGCTGAGATACCTTTTTCCAACCTTAATTTAGAAAGTAATAAGTTTGATACTAAAAGTTTTATTAAATTATTTGAGAAATATTTTGCTCAAAAAGATGAAAAAAAGAAAAGCTAAAGATGGCAAGGTTTATAGATCAAGTAAAAATTCATGTAAAAGCTGGAGATGGAGGTGCAGGTTGTATCAGTTTTAGAAGGGAGAAATATGTTCCTAAGGGAGGACCTGACGGAGGAGACGGAGGAGACGGAGGGGATGTCATTTTAGTTGCAGATCCTCAAATCCATACTCTTTACGATTTTCATCATCAAGTCCATTTTCGTGCAGAAAACGGCAAACCTGGAATGGGTAAAAAGATGAAAGGCAGGGATGGAGAAGATTTAATATTAAAGGTGCCTGTAGGAACGATTGTTAAAGATGCTGAAACTGGAGAAATTCTTGGAGATTTAACAGAGCCTGGGCAAACTTTGTTAGTTGCGCGGGGAGGTAAAGGTGGAAGAGGAAATGCACATTTTGCAACACCAACCAGACAGGCACCAAGAATTGCAGAACCTGGAACACCTGGAGAGGAAAGATGGCTCATCCTTGAGTTAAAACTTATTGCAGATGTGGGATTAGTGGGTTTACCTAATGTAGGAAAATCAACTTTACTTAGCAGAATCTCAGCTGCTAAACCTAAAATAGCTGATTACCCTTTTACCACTCTTGAACCTCATTTGGGAGTTGTTAGGCTTTATGATGGAAATACTTTTGTTGTAGCAGATATTCCAGGATTAATAGAAGGAGCTCATAAAGGATATGGTTTAGGACACGAATTTTTAAGACATATAGAAAGGACAAGGATACTTTTGTATATGCTTGACATTTCAAAAGAAAAAGAAGTAATAAAGGATTACCAAATATTAAAAGAGGAATTAAGACAATTTAATCCCCAACTTTTGGAAAAAGAATTTTTTATTGCTTTAAATAAAATAGATCTTTTGCCGGATAATGAAAAGATTAGAAGTATAATTGCACTTTTTGAAAAAAAGGATCAAAATAAAATATATCCCATTTCCGCTGTAACAGGGCAAGGGGTTATTGAACTAATTTACGCTATATGGAAAAAACTCGAAAAGATTAGAAAAGAGAAAATATAATTAAGTTATGGATAGAAAAGAGAAGATACAAAAATTATTAAATAAAGTGAAAAAGATTGTATTGAAAGTTGGTAGTGCTGTAATAACTAAGGAAGACGAAGGACTTGATTATCAGGTTCTTCATAATTTATCTTATGAAATTAATAGACTTATCAAATCAGGTTATAAAGTAATTTTAGTTTCTTCAGGAGCAATTGCTTGTGGGAGAGCCAAAATGAAATATTATAAAAAACCAATTTCTTTAACAGAAAAACAGGCATTGGCTGCAGTTGGACAGGCAGCTTTAATTCAAGCTTATGAAGATATGTTTCAACAGTACGGAATTAAGGTCGCCCAAATTTTACTAACTAATGAAGACCTTTCTCAAAGAGAAAGATATATCAATGCTAAAAAAACTCTAGAAATGCTTTTGAAGTGGGGAATTATCCCTATTGTTAATGAAAATGATACAGTAACAACAGAGGGAATAAGATTTAGTGATAATGATATTCTATCAGCATTAGTGGCAGGAACTATAGAAGCTGATATCTTAATAGTTTTATCTGATGTAGATTCTCTTTATAAAGAAGACCCAAGAATAAATCCTCAAGCAGAGAGAATTAGCGAAGTTGAAGAGATAACTCCAGAAATAATGAGTATGGC
>PNIK01000030.1 GCA_002877985.1 Thermodesulfobacterium geofontis
TTTCATCTTCAAAAAATCCAGCCATATTTTTAACTACTCCCAAAACAGGAATGTAGTTTTCTTTTAAAATAGAAATAGTTCTTTTTGCATCGGAAAGAGCAAGTTTGTGGGAGGTAGTAACCAGAATAAATCCTTCAGGATTAAAAAAATCCAGTGTGCTAAGGAAAATATCCCCTGTTCCAGGAGGCAGATCAAGAATCAGAAAATCAAGAGGACCCCAATCCACACTCTGAAGAAGCTCTTGAAGAAGTTTAGTAGCCATAAGTCCTCTCATAAAGATAGGTTCTTTTTCTGAGATCATTAAAGCTAAACTTAAGATTTTTAAATTATTGAAACTTACTGGTTTTATTTTCCCAAACTCTATAAAGGGGTGTTTATTGATTCCTAATACCAGATTTAAATTCGGTCCGTAAAAATCAAGATCAAAAATACCTACTGAGTAGCCTGATTTTTTTAAAGCAAGAGCTAAAATAGCAGAAACTGTAGTTTTGCCTACTCCTCCTTTACCACTTCCTATAGCTAAAATAAAGCGAATATCCTTTATTCCTGTATGTTTCTTCAATTCTTTTTTTAAAAAATCTTCTGCTGAAGGACAGATTTTTTCTTCCATAATTTTCCAAAGTTTACAAGGTTTTTAAACCTAAAACATCATGCATATTATAAACTCCTGGAGCCTTTCCTACAACCCACAAGGCAGCTTTAATTGCTCCACGAGCAAAGGTTTCTCGGCTACTTGCTTTATGAGTAAGTTCCAATCTTTCTCCAATTCCTGCAAAAAGGACAGTATGTTCTCCTACAATATCTCCACCCCTTATAGTTTGTATACCAATTTCATTTATCGGTCTTTCTCCTATAATTCCTTCTCTACAAAACCTAAAATCTTTATCTGATCTTCCAAGAACTTGTGCTATGGCATTAGCAAGTTTTAAGGCTGTTCCACTTGGTGCGTCCTTTTTCATACGATGATGAGCTTCAATTATTTCTATATCATAGCCTTCAGAAAGAACCTTTGCAGTAATCTCAACCAGCTTAACAAGAAGATTAACCCCCATACTCATGTTATAGTCCTGAACTAGGGGAAAATATTTTTTTGCAAGCTCGTGGACCTCAGCTAATTCTTCCTTTGAAAAACCTGTTGTTCCAATAACCATTGCTTTTCCATATTTTGCATTTATTCTTGCATGCTCCAAGGATGCTTTATGAAAGGTAAAATCTATTATTACATCTCCTTTCTCTATTATCTTCTCCAAGGAATCTTCAACAATTATTCCAGTTTTTGGAAGACCAACTACTTCTCCTACATCTTTTCCAACTGCAGGATTTTCAGGATGTTCAAAGGCTGCAACTAAATCTATCTGTGGATTTTGAAATATAAGATTAATAATTGTTTTTCCCATTCTTCCTGCCGCACCTGCTACTATAGCTTTTATCGCCATTGTTTCACCCCCTCCAAGTTTTCATTAAGTTCCTTTAAACATTTTTTAAAAACCTCAAATAATTTCTCCTCAACCTCCTTTTCCTCTATATATTTATAAAATTTTTTAAATAGCTCCTTCTCATTGAGCTCTAATTTTTTGTTTTCTAAAAATATTTCCTCTGTAAAATTCCCACCAAAAGGCAATGTTTCTGTCTTTTTGTCCTCATATTCCAATATTAAAAGGTTAGGAAAAACAGTTTTTAATCTTTCAAGGGGGTTTAAAACAGGTTCTTTATCCTTGAGAATTACTTTTATATAAGCCTCATCCTTAGGAGAATTTATTAGATCTTTAAAATAGCCTTTTATAATTTTCATCTGAAAGGAAGGAGAAAGGTAAATAGGTTCATATTTGATTAATAAACCGTTTTTAATTTCAAAAAGCCAAACCCCCTTTTCATAAACTGATTCTTCAAAACTATAAGGGAGGATTGATCCAGAATAAAAAACTTTGGAAAATAATTTTTGGAGTCTATGAAGATGCCCTAAAAAAAGATAATCAAAATTTTCAAAAAGTTCTAAAGGAAATACCTCTTCCATTCCCATAAATTTAAAGGATATTTCTTCTCCAGTAAAAATGCCCTTTTCAATAGCAAAGTGCCCAAGAGCTATAGCTGGTTTTTTAATAGTATCTCTGATTAACTCCAAAAGAAGCTCTATTAAATCTCTTAAAAGAAGTTGTAATTTTTTAGCAAAAAAATCCGATAAATTTTTCTTTTCATTTTTCCAGAATATTTCAATATTTTCCTTTAATTCGTAAAGATGAAGGTAGGGTAAAACATAAAAATAAACCTTTTCCCCTTTTTCGTCTTTCCACTCAAGGGGATTTTTAAAATAAAAAAGATTATCAATCATAAATATTTGATTTTGTTTTAGAAATTCTTTAAAAAGGGTGATCCTCTTGGAATCGTGATTTCCTAAAATAAAAATACAGGGTACATTTTCTTTAGATAACCAAAAAAGAATCTCTGAAAAAAGTTTTAAGGTCTCAAAATCAGGATTTGGTTTATCTGTTATATCTCCTGTAATTAAAAGAATATCAGGTTTTATCTCCTTTATAAGAGTAAAAAAAGTTTTTTCAAAAAAGACAGCCTGTTCATCAATTAATTTTTTTCCAAATATATTTTTTCCCAAATGCCAGTCTGAGGTATGAAGAATCTTCAAATATTCCCTCTTTTAAGCTATTTTTTAAATCCCTGAGCTATAATAAAAATTTCCTTGCTTTCTTTTCTTGAGCTTTTTGGTTTTAAAAATTTAACACTCTTAAAGCATTTTTCAATTTGTTTTTTGAATTGGGGAAGCTTTTCTCCTTCAAATACTTTTACCACAAAGGATCCATCCTCTTTTAAATAATTTTTTGCCAATTCCAGAGCTTTTTCAGCAAGTCTCAGCGAACGAATATGATCTCCAAATTTATCTCCTGTAGTTTTAGGTGCCATATCACTTAAAATAATATCAAATTTTTCTATACCCAAAGTTTTAAAATCTTTTTCTTCCAACTCAAAAACATCTTTTTGTATAAAATAAAAATTAGGATGGATGATTTTTACAGGTAATAGATCAATTCCTACTACTTTCCCCTTTTCTCCTACAATACTTAAGGTATATTTAGACCAAGATCCTGGAGATGCTCCCAGATCTAAAACAATATTTCCTTTTTTAATAATTTTATATTTTTTCTGTATTTCCATAAGTTTAAATACAGAACGAGCAGGATAACCCATTTCTTTTGCTTTTTTAGCCCACTTATCGAACCAGGGATTTTTATTCATTCTGGTTTCTTATTTTACCATTTACATTAAATAAAACCAAACTTGACTTTTTTATAAAGAATTTTTATGCTATGATTTTAAAAAATAATTAAAAAATAATTTAATTTTATTAAAACTATGTAAAGGGAGGGGAAATTTATGAAACTGATAGAAAAAGAATTAGATAAGAAAAAAGCGGTAGAAGCTGCTATTTCACAGATTGAAAAGCAATTTGGAAAAGGTTCAATAATGCGTTTGGGGGAGAGTGAAAAGAAAATAGAAGTTAGTACTATTCCTACAGGTTCATTAAGCCTTGATATCGCAACTGGAATAGGAGGAATACCAAGAGGTAGAATTACCGAAATTTATGGGGCTGAAGCCTCCGGAAAGACTACTTTAGCTCTTCATATGGTAGCTGAAGCTCAAAAGTTAGGAGGAGTTGCAGCTTTTATAGATGCTGAACATGCTCTTGATATAAATTATGCTAAAAAATTGGGTGTGAATGTGGAAGATTTACTTATTTCCCAACCAGATACGGGAGAACAGGCTTTAGAGATAGCAGAAATTTTGGCAAGAAGTGGGGCAGTTGATATTATAATTATTGATTCTGTTGCTGCCCTTGTTCCCAAAGCTGAACTTGAGGGGGAGATGGAGGATCAGCAGGTAGGACTCCAAGCACGCCTTATGTCAAAAGCTATGAGAAAGCTTACTGCTGCCATTTCTAAAAGCAATACTGCGGTTGTTTTTATAAATCAGACCCGTATGAAAATAGGTATGAGTACCTTCGGAGGACCTCCTGAAACAACCCCTGGTGGTATGGCACTTAAATTTTTTGCCTCTCTCAGATTGGAAATAAAAAAAATAGGAAGTATAAAAGAGGGAACAGAAACAATGGGGCATAGAGTAAAAGTTAAAGTTGTTAAAAATAAACTTGCCCCTCCATTTAAAGAGGTGGAATTTGATATGTATTTTGGTGAAGGTATTTCTAAAGAAGCTGAACTTATTGATTTGGGATTGGCTATGGGAATTATTGAAAAAAGTGGTGCCTGGTATACTTATAAATACAATGGAAAAGAAGAAAGATTAGGGCAGGGAAGAGAAACTGTAAGAAAACTTTTTAAAGAAAGAAAAGACCTTGCTCAAGAAATAGAAAGAAGAATAAGGGAATTGGCTGGTTTACCATTACTAGAAAGTACATCTTCTCGGGAAAAAATTCTCAAAGAAGTAAAATAAAATGCAATCTTTTTCTTTAGAAAGTATCGAAGAAAAACTTAAAAAAGTAAAACTTCTTGTTATAGGAGATTGTATACTTGATAGATATTTTGTGGGAGAGGTTAATAGAATTTCTCCAGAAGCCCCAGTTCCAATTTTTGAGTTAAAGGAAATTTATTTTAGTTTAGGAGGTGCGGCAAATGTAGCTGCAAACTTGAGAGGGCTTAATGTAAAAGTTGAATTAATGGGTATTATTGGAAAAGATGAACATGGAAAAATCCTGAAAGACCTTGCTCAAAAGGCAGGAATAGGAATAAAGGGTATTTTAGAAGATAATTTTCGTCCCACCACTATAAAAACAAGGGTAATTGCTTATTCTCAACAGCTTCTTCGCATAGATAAGGAAGAAAGGAAACCCATAAATAAAAGTTTAAAGAAAAAATTCCAAGAAATTTATGAAGAAATCCTTCCTGAAGTTGATGGAGTAATACTTTCTGATTATGCTAAAGGAATGTTCTTGTCTGAAAGCTTTTGTGCATGGTTAATAGGAGAAGCAAGAAGAAGAGGCAAATTTCTTATGGTTGATCCTAAAAGTGTAGAATGGAAAAAATATGAAGGTGCAACATCTATCACCCCAAATCTTAAGGAATTTAAAGAAACAGCTTTTAAGGAAAATCTTCCACAGGATAAATTAGAAGAATCTGCTAAAATTTTAGTTGAGAGATATAATCTTGATTTTCTTGTAGTTACTCTGGGTAAAGATGGAATATTTTCTTATCATCCTGAAGAAGGAGCTTTTTATTCTCCTTCTCAAGCAAAAGAGGTTTATGATGTTTCAGGTGCAGGAGATACTGTAATAGCATCTTTGGGGGCCTTTTATGCAGTAGGATTGTCTTTAAAACAAATTCTTGAATTAGCTAATATTGCAGCAGGAATAGTAGTAGGTAAAGTGGGAACAAAGCCAGTTTACTGGGAAGAAATAAAAGCCTTTATTAAGGAAAATTCAATAGCAGGAGGGCGAAAATGAGCAAAATTTCTCATATAAGAGCCCGCGAAATACTTGATTCAAGAGGTAATCCTACAATTGAGGTAGAGGTATGGTTGGAAAGCGGATTTCATGGGAGGGCATCTGTTCCTTCAGGAGCTTCAACAGGTAAGCATGAAGCTCTAGAACTAAGAGATAAAGATCCTAAAAGATATTATGGGAAGGGAGTTCAAAAAGCAGTTTTTAATGTAAATGAAATTATTGCTCCTCAATTAGAGGGATTTGAATCTTCTAAACAGGTAGAAATAGATCAGATGCTTTGTGAACTTGACGGAACTGAAAATAAATCAAAACTTGGAGCAAATGCAATTCTTGGAGTTTCTCTTGCCTGTGCAAGAGCAACTGCTGAGGAATTTGGAATGCCCCTTTTTGCTTACATAGGAGGACTAAGAGCAAGAACTCTTCCTGTACCATTTATGAATGTTATAAATGGAGGGGTACACGCAGATAATTCTTTAGATTTTCAAGAATTTATGATTGTTCCCTGGGGAGGAGATAGTTTTTTTTCAGCTCTTAGGATGGGAGCAGAAACCTATCATGCCTTAAAAAGTTTACTTAAAGAAAAAAATTTGGGCATTTCAGTAGGTGATGAAGGCGGTTTTGCTCCTAAAATAAAATCTCCGGAAGAAGCCCTGGATTATTTAGTGAAAGCTATTGAAAAAGCAGGATATAAACCAGGAGAGGATATAGCAATTGCTATGGATGTAGCAGCCTCTGAACTTTACGAAGGAAAAGGAATATATAAACTTTCTGGTCTTGGTAAAAAAATGAATAGAGAGGAACTTCTTAAATATTACGAAAAACTTGTTAAAAATTATCCTATTATATCAATTGAAGATCCTTTTTCCGAAGACGATCCTGAAGGATTTAAACTTATCACTGAAAGTCTTGGAGACAAAATTCAAATTGTAGGAGATGATATATTTGTAACCAATCCCAAGAAAATTGAATGGGGAATTAAGGAAAACCTTGCTAATGCAGTATTAATTAAACTTAATCAAATAGGAACTTTAACTGAAACCATTTCAGCAGTTGAGCTTGCATATAAAAATAATTGGAATTGTATGATTTCTCATCGCTCTGGAGAAACAGAAGATACCTTTATTGCAGATCTTGCAGTTGCTTTAAATACAGGACAGATTAAAACAGGTGCTCCAGCAAGAGGAGAAAGGGTATCTAAATTTAATCAACTTTTAAGAATTGAAGAATATCTTGGTTCCTCTGCTATTTTTGCTGGAAAAAATATTTTAAAAATTTAAAAATTATGAATATAGAAGAAATTAAAAGACTTTCTCAAGAAGAACCTGTGGAATTCTGGATAGAAATTGAAGAAGGTTTAGAATTGGAAAAAAGGGATGAAAAATTATTTTTAGAAGAAAATTATTTGGATCAAAATATTTCTGTAAGATATTTAAATAAAGATGGTAAAGCAGGACTTTCCTATACTACCCTTTTAGATTCTTCAGAGATAAAATCTACAGTTTTAAAAGCAAAGATACTTTCTGATTACGGAGTTCCTTCTCTTTTTCCAGAAAAAGATAAATATCCTGAAATTTCTATATTTACCAGAATAAATTTAACTTCTGAAGTGCTTAAAGAGAGATTAAATGAATTAGAAAGAGATGCGCTTAGTTTTGATTCCTCAATTTTTAGGGTTGAAAAAATAAAACTTTCCATAGGAAAGATTAAATATATTTTAGTAAGAAAAGAATTAGAACTGATATGGGAAAGTCCCTTTTGCGATTTTTTTATCTCAGTTATAGCTAAGAGTAAGGACAAAGAGGCCTCTGCTTATGAATGGTATAGTGGGGTAAAATTTGATTACCAGATTCTTAAAGAAAGGGTTAAACTTGCCTGTAAAAAAGCTACAACCCTTTCCAAAACTAAAAAAGGAAAAAATTTAAAAATTTCTGTTTTATTTCCTCCTTTTGTTGCAGTTGATCTTTTAAATCTTTTAGAATTTTCCTTTTTAGGAGATGAAGTATTGAAAGGAAGATCTTATCTAAAGGATAAGCTTGAAAAAAAGATTTTCAGTGAGAAAATTAATTTAGTTGATGATGGAATTAATCCAGATTTGATAGAAAGCAGACCATTTGATGATGAAGGTTCTGCTCAAAATAAGAAAATTCTTGTAGAAAATGGGATAATTAAAAACTTTTTATTTGATTTCTATTGGAAAAAAGAAGCAGAAAAAAGGGGGTTCAAGGAAGTTAAAACAGGTAATTCAAGAAGACCTGATTTTTCCTCATTTCCCAAGATATCTTCCACTAATTTTTATCTTGAAAAGGGTACTTTGAATACACATGAGTTGATAAATTTGGAAAAGGAAGTTTTTGAAGTATTGGAGGTACTCGGAGCACATACTGCCAATCCTATTTCTGGTGATTTTTCTTTTGGAGTTTCGGGAATTTATTATAAAAACGGAGAACCTGCGGATTTCTTTTGTGAAATGGCACTTTCAGGGAATCTTTTTGAATTGTTTAAAAATGTGGTAGAGATTGGGGCAGACCTTTCCTTTTATGGTTCTGTGGGTTCTCCAAGTTTACTTGTAGAAAAAATAGATTTGGGGGGATAAATTTAAAATGGAAATTAAAGAAGCTATTGTAAAACTTAAGGAGGGTCAGAATTTAAAAAAAGAGGAAGCCTATGAGGTTTTTAAGACCATAGCTTTGGATGAATTTAAAGCAGAAGAAGTGGAATTATTTCTTGACCTTCTTAGAAAAAAAGGAGAGACTTGGCAGGAAATAGCTGGTGCAGTTACGGCTTATAGAGAAGTAATGATAAAGGTGCCCCATAGTCTACCTGAGTCAGCTATAATTATTGATACCTGCGGAACAGGAGGAGATCAGAAGCACACCTTCAATTTTTCAACAGCTGTGGCTATAGCCCTTTCAGCTTTAGAAGATATTTATGTTGCCAAACACGGAAATAGGTCAATCTCAAGCAAATGCGGAAGTGCTGACCTTCTTGAAGTATGTGGTATTCCCTTAGATCTTCCTCCTGAAGCATCTGCTCAGGCTCTTGAGGAAATAGGTTTTGCCTTTCTTTTTGCGCCTCTTTATCATCCAGCATTTAAAAGAGTTGCAGAAATAAGAAAAAAACTTGGTAGAACCATTTTTAATACTCTGGGACCACTTTTAAACCCTGCACTTGCTAATTATCAACTAATGGGAGTTTACGATTTTTTACTTACAGAAAAAATAGCCTATGTACTGGATAGCATAGGTGTAAAAAGAGCTCTAATTGTTTTTGGAGAAGAAGGCTATGACGAAATAACTATTACTGGGTTCACCAAGGTTTCTGAATTAAGAGAAGAAAAAATCACTACCTATTATGTGGATCCTGAAAATTTTGGGTTTGAGAGATGTGAAACTCCTGAAGAGCTTGTAGTGAAAGATCCTTCTCAAAGTAAAGAAATTCTTGAAAAACTTTTACAGGGTAAACTTGAGGGACCCATTATGGATATGTTTCTTTTAAATCTCGGAGGAGCTATTTATCTTTGCGAAAGAGCTATTGATTTTAAAGGAGGAATTAAAAAGGCAAAAGCACTTATTGAAGAAGGAAAAGCATGGGAAAAGTGGCAGGAAATCCTGGATTATTATAAAAGATTTAAAATTTAAGTTTTTCTTCTTGCTAATAAGGTAAGAGAACTTTATCACATTACACTTTATGATTGAGTTTTTTTGCTATGAAAGTGCAGTTTCTTTATTTTAAAAGCTGTCCTTACGCAGAACCAGCTTTGAATTTGTTGAAAGAGGTTCTTAAAGAAAAGAAAATAGAAATAGAAGTAGAAATTGTTGAAATAAAAACTAAGGATGAAGCAGAAAAATATTGCTTTTTAGGTTCTCCTACGATTCAGATAAACGGGTTTGATATTGAAAAAGAAAGAAGAAATGATCTTCCTGTTATGGGTTGTAGAGTTTATAAAACTAAGGATGGATATAGCGGAGTGCCTCCTAAAGAGATGATTGAAAAGGCTATAGAAGAAGCTATAACCTCTCGGAATAAGAAAAATGGGAGAGGGATTACTTAAAGCATTTTATAGAGATAGTTACGAAGTTTTTTAACTGGTACATCTCCTACAGAAGTTAATCCCTATGCAATAAAGGTTATATCTGAAATAGGGATTGACATTTTTAACCATACTTTATGTAATAAAGCAAGTTATGAAGGAAGTGAAGAGGAAAAGTTAGAGGTATTCAGAAAAGTCAGAGATCAGATAAAGGATGATTATTAAAACCCTTGGAGAAAATTTATATTAGTTTTTCTAATATTTTTATCACCTCATCAGGAAGTATAGATTTCAAACATTCATAATGTCCATATTTACAGGTTCTTTTAAAGCAGGGGCTACAGGGGAATTCTTTTTTTAACACAATCGCTCTTTCATTTAAAGGTCCTGTTTTTTCTGGATCTGTTGAACCAAAGATTGCTATCTGAGGAACCTTTAATGCTGCAGCAAGGTGCATAAGCCCTGAATCATTTGAAATAACGGCTTTTGCAAAAGAAAAAATTCCTGCAACCTCTGTTAATTGAGTTTTTCCGCAAAAATTGTATATTCCTTCCAAATCTTTTCTTATAAATTCTCCTACTTCTTTTTCTCCACCAATTATGACAACTGCAAAACCTTTTTTAACAAGATAATAAGCAAGCTCTCTGTAATATTCTTTAGGCCACATCTTTGCTGGTCCATAAGCAGCTCCTGGAACAAGAACAATAAAAGGCTTATCTTTAAGCTCTTTCAAAAACTTTTTTGTACTCTCTAAAAATTCTTCCTTTAGAGGCAAAAAAAGTTCTTTAAACTCATTTGGCAATTTAAGAGAGCTTAAAAGATAGAGATAATAGTCCCTCTGGTGCATCTTTTTGTGGGGAGGTTTGACAGCTTTTGTTAAAAGTAAACTTCTCAAATCCTTTGCATATCCCCATCTTTCACGAAGACCTGCTCTAAAAAAAAGCCATGCAGAGGAAAAAGAATTAGTAAGAAGGAGTCCCACTTCGTTTTTAAAAGGAGCTAAAGTTTCTATATTTTTTTTAGTATTACCTTTTTCGTAATAAAGAATCTTCGTATTCGGAAAAACTTTAAATAACTCTACAATTTGAGGAGGTCCGAAAAGATAGATTTTTTCTTTTTTGCAAAGGTTGTAATAAACAGGGGTAGCCATAAGAGCATCTCCAAGCCAATTAGGAATCCTGATAACCATAGTATAACCTCTTTACTACAAGGGTTGCATAAGCTCCTTTTTCTAAGAAAAATTTTAACTTTACAGTAGTATTATCTATTTTTTCCCAATCTAAATTTTCTGGAAAAACAACTGCTGGTCTTGGATAGGTTTTAAATATAAGTCCTTTTACAAAAGTCCTCAAGTTTGTTATGTTCCCCAAACCCTCTCTTTTACATATTTCATTATAAATTTCTTCTAAATTAAGCGTGTTGATTTTTTCTTTAAATTGAAGTTTTGGAGAGGGAAGGGGTAATTTTAAACTTTTAAGCAATTCCCATTTTTTTTCTTGGACCTCTTTATAAAAGAAAAAGTTTCCAAGAAGATAAGGAGCTTCAAAATAGGGAATTTCAAGCTTCAAAATTATTTCTTTTAAAATTTCATTCCAGAGATAGCTCTGATAGGCATTTCCCAGAAAAAACAAATACTCTTTATCTACAAGATTTAAAGCCCTTTTAAAGGTTCTTTTTGAGGGTTTGTGTTGAGTTAAAAATTTTAATAAATTTTTTTCCCAATTTACCTCAGCAAGATCTAAACACTTTTTAAAATCCCTCCAATGCTTTTTTAAACACTCTCTAAGTTTTCTTGTCCTTTCTATGTCAATTGCACTTCCTTCTGCAAGCATAAGATAAAGAGCTTTTTCATAGTTTCCAAGGATAATTTCTTTTACTGCAAACTCTCCAGAACTTTTAATTGAACCAAATCTCTGTTCATCAAAATAATTTGCAAGACCAAAATTTTTAACAAGCTCAACTTCTTTATTAAATTTTTCTTCTTCTACTTTAAAATCTCTCACTACAATTTCAAACCTATTTCCTATAAGAAGGTCTTTGGACATAGGTTTAGTTGTTTTCCCAAGGTAAATAAGTTGGAATTCTTTTTCTTTTAAGTCTTTTTTAGGTCCATTTCTGATAGTGAGAAATTGGTGAGCTATGGCTTTTTTATCCTTTATTCCTCCGTATCCTATAGAATCCATAGAAATTCTAAGTTTTTTTGCAATTTTTCCCAATGCATCCCAGGTAGAAATGTTAAATTTTTTAAGCATGTAAAGGGAATATTCCCCTTTTCCTTCTGGATAGATATCTGCAATTTCTGAAACTACGAAATCTTCTAAATTTTCTTTTATTTTCATCAAGCCTATTTTAAAAGAGAGATTTATAAAAACAAGACGACGAATTGCCTCATTAAAAATCTAAGAAAATTTTATCGATGCCTTAAAGGCTATCCAACCTCTGCTTTTTCATACAGACCTGAGGATACCTCAAATTCTTTACAGGATTGATCCATTCCTTCACAGTCTATTCTGAATTTATAAAATAAAGGCCTTTTTTGAAAGAGTATGGCACCCATGTAGGTTATAACATTTTCAATCTTATGCGCTTGAAAGATTTTATCCTCTGGCAGGGCAATTTTCAAAAGATTCTGCACGAATAATGTGTTCTTAATAATTTCGTTGCCATAATTTGTTTATGTATGTATTTTGGCGGAACCATTTGGTTACGCAGATTTTAACGCAGATTTTAAATTTTTCATACCAAATCTTTCTTTCCTTTTAGTTCTGCATAGATTTTTTGTAAATTTATAAGTATTTTGATTTTTTTTTCAAAAGAGAATTTTGTCTGCTCTTTATGGAATTTCTCTTTTGCCTTAAAATATCTTCTTTACTTATTATCTTACCCTTATAATAGATATATTTCTTTTTTTCATTTTCTGGACAATTTTCGCTTCTTTTATTCATTCCTCTTTAAGCTCATCTGCAACAATAAACTGCACAGGAATCCTTTCAATTACAATATGTTCGCCTTTCCAGCTATATTCTTAAGTTCATTTATTACCTGAAAAGTTTTTCTCATTGTTTATATTACCATCAATTATTTCAATCTCTTCCTCTACTAAATCATAAAGTTTATAAATCGACTGATCAATTTTTTTCAAGGGCTTTGACCTGAGGTTGTTTTTGCGGGTTTTCCATATAATCCTCGAATTTAGTAAGGGGAAGGATTTTAATCATTGAAGTGATTCCTGTTTTTGAAACAGTATAACACCCATATAGGTTTTTACATTCTCAATATTAATATCTGGATAGTTGAGTTTAAAAGATTTAATAAGTTTGTTTTCACTAAGTGGTGGATGTTTTTCAAAGATGAACTTTAAAAAATTTTTGATTTTTTCATTTTCTGTATAAACCATAAAAAATGGCATTATTATGTTAAAAAACATTTCTGTTTTTCTTTGAGCACCTACTCCGTTAAAATTCATTATTTTCTTTACGGCATCCTTTGGATCTTTATTTTCAATTTCTGCCTCAATGCGTGCTGAAAAGAAATTTACGATGCCTTCGTCAATTGTATTGGATAGAAGGATTGAAATACCTTTAATCCTTTTCTCAGGAAAGTTTGCTGGTCTTATAGCCTTATAGTTCCAG
>PNIK01000083.1 GCA_002877985.1 Thermodesulfobacterium geofontis
GTCCGGGGTTCGAATCCCTGCGCCGCCTCATTTTTTATGTTTAAACTAAAAGTCCAAGATTTTTTTTCCTCTGCCCATTACCTTAAAGATTACCATGGACCCTGCGAAAACTTACATGGACATAATTGGAAAGTGGAACTTGTAGTTGAGGGTTCTGAATTAAACAGCACCGATATTCTCATTGATTTTAGCATACTTAAAAAAATCCTAAAAGAAACCTTAGCTGAACTTGATCACAAACTCCTTAATGAAATTCCCTATTTTAAAAACACCAATCCCTCCTCAGAAAGACTGGCAGAATACATTTTTAAAAAAGTCAAAGAAAAACTCTCAGCCTATACAAATGTAAAAGTAAAAGAGGTTACCGTTTTTGAAACAGAAAAAGCATCAGCAACCTATTACGAATAAAAATCTTCAAAGTGTCTAAACTAAAAATTTCTGAAATATTTTTTAGTCTTCAAGGAGAAGGACCTTTAATTGGATACCCTACCCTTTTTATAAGACTCTTTGGCTGTAATTTAAACTGTTCATGGTGTGACACCCCCTATGCAAAAGGAAATAATCCACATAAAGAAGTGGAAATTTCTGAAATTCTTTCTTTCTGGGAAAAAAACTTTAATTCTCTTCCCTTTATTACCATTACAGGTGGAGAACCCCTTATTCAGAACCCTGTCTATAATCTAATGAATGCTTTTTTAGAAAAAAACTGTATTGTGGTTTTAGAAACAAACGGAAGTATAAGTTTAAATAGAGTTCCTAAGGAAGTAATAAAAGTTATGGATGTTAAAACTCCATCCTCTAATATGGACAGACATAATCTTTATGAAAATTTTAAGTTTCTTGGCAAAAAAGATGCGGTAAAGTTTGTCATAAAAGATGAAAAAGATTTTGAGTTTTCCTTAGATATTATAGATAAATTTTTCCTTACCTATTATACTCAAGTTTTTCTATCTCCTGCTCATCCCTTTTTAGACCCAAAAAATTTAGCAGAATGGATTCTTAAAACCAAAAAACCTCTCAGATTTCAGATCCAGCTTCATAAAGTTGTAGGAATAAAATGATTATGTGATAAAATATTTATTATGAAAAACTTAAATAACAGCAACGGAACACTGGAACCTCCTGATCCTTTAGATTTAGATGTAAACACCCTTTCTGCTCTTCCCATTATTACTGAAGAATATGAAGAACAAGTTCCTGCTAAATTTGACCCTCTTCAAAAATATCTGCAGGAAATAAGTAAATATCCTATTTTATCAAGAGAGGAAGAGGAAGCCATTGCTAAAGCCTATTACGAAACCAAAGATCCGAGACTTGCTTACAAGCTTGTAGTATCAAATTTAAGGTTAGTAGTAAAAATAGCCCTTGAATTTCAAAAATTCTGGGCCTACAACTTTTTAGACCTTATTCAGGAAGGAAATCTTGGACTTCTGCAGGCAGTAAAAAAATTTGATCCTTATAAGGGAGTTAAATTTTCTTATTATGCCTCTTTTTGGATAAAGGCTTACATCCTTAAGTATATTATGGATAATTGGAAACTTGTAAAAATGGGAACTACTCAAGCTCAGAGGAAGCTTTTTTATAAGCTGAGAAAAGAAAAAGAAAGGCTTTCTGCTCTTGGCTTTGAACCAACTCCTGCTGAAATAGCAAAAAGACTAGGAGTTAAAGAAAAGGAAGTAGAAGAAATGGAACAGAGAATGTTTTCTCAGGATTTAAGTTTAGAAGCACCTATTTCCCACGACTCAGAAGACACTTTAGCAAATTTCTTAAAAGACGAGAGACCAACTCCTGAAGATGCCTATGCAAGGGAAGAAATTTTAAATAACTTTAAACGCCTTCTCAAAGAATTTGCTCAGAACCTTACTGGAAAGGATTATGTAATCTTTCACGAAAGACTTATAGCAGATGAACCAAAAACACTTCATGAACTTTCTCAAAAACTAGGAGTTTCAAAAGAGAGAGTTAGACAAATAGAAGAAAAAATAATAAAAAAACTTAAAAAATTTTTGGAGGAGAGATTGCCAGATGTGTACTACTATCCCCTTGCCCTACCTTACAAAGATTAGCCTCATAGTTTTACTTTTTCTTTTTGTTAATTTAACTCACTTATATGCTGAGGAGGATAAAAAAACTCAAGCTTATTACTATTATTTACTTGCGGTTAATGAAAAAGATCCTGTCCAAGCAGAAAACCATCTTAAAAAAGCTATAAAATGCGATCCAAAAAGTTTATATCTTAAGAAAACTCTAATTTCTCTTTATTTGGAAAACGGAGAACTAAAAAAGGCTGAAACACTTTGTAAAAAGCTCCTTGAAAACTACCCAAAAGATAGGGAATTTAATCTATTTTTAGCTAAGGTTTATATCCTCCAAAACAGACCTCTTCGTGCTGCCTCAGTTCTTGAAAAATATCTGGAATTTTCTCCAGAAGACGAAATCATTTTAAGTCTTCTTATAAATATTTATCTTGATCAGAAGGACTGGAATTCAGCACTGATTAACTTAGAGAAACTTTTAAAAATTAACGAAAATAATTACGCAGCTTGGATCTATAAAGCACGTATTTTAAAGGAACAAAAAAAGACAGAAGAAGCAAAAGAAGCCTATCTTAAAGCACTTAATCTTTCCCCTGAAAATAAAGTTATTTTAATTGAGGTTCTTAAATTTTTAGATGAAAATTCCTATGTAGAGGATATTGAAAACTTACTTAAATCTTATGTTGCAAAATATCCAGAAGATCAAGATTTTATCAAACTTCTTTTAAGTTTTTATATAGAAAAATCTGCCTGGGAAAAGTCTGAAAAAATTCTGAAGGAATATCTGGAAAATAACAAGCGCATTCCGGAACTTCTTTTCTTTCTTGGTTATTCCCTTGAAAAACAGAACAAAATGGATGAGGCTATTCAAGTATATGAAAAACTCCTCTCAGAAAATAACTGGAAGTATGAAGCCTCAAGAAGAATAGCAGAAATTTTTAAAACAAGGGATAAAAATGAAGCTGTAAGATACATGGAAGATTTTTCTAAAAGACATCCCAAAAATAAGGATTATTACATTTTTTTAGCTAACTTTGCCGAACTTCTCGATCTTTGCGAAAAAGGAGTCGAGTATGCGGAGGAAGGAATTAAAGCCTATCCTGATGATCTAGATATGATTTTAACCTTAGCTTCAGGTTATGCCTGTTTAGAGGATTATAAAAAGGTTTTAACTCTTGTTGAACCTCTTTTAAAAAAATATCCTAAAGATCCATTTGTATTAAATTTTGTAGGTTATAGTTATGTTGAACTGGGAAAAAATTTAGATGAAGCTGAAAAATTACTTCTTAAGGCTTTACAAATAAATCCATTAGATCCTTACATTCTTGACAGTTTAGGATGGTGCTATTACAAAAAGGAGGACATAGATTTAGCTATTCAGTATTTAGAGAAAGCAGTAAATAGACTTTCTGAGGATGAAGCTGTTATAGTGGAACACCTTGCTGATGCTTATACGAAAAAAGGTGATAAAAACAAGGCTTGCGAGCTTTATCAAAGGGCTCTAAAAGTTGTTACTCATAAAAGAGATAAAGAAAGGATTGAGAAAAAATTTGAAAGCTGTAAAAGCTCTAAATAAGTTTATTCTTTTTTATATTTTTTTCCTTATTTTTGGATGTTCCTATAAAAAGTTTTCTGTAAGTGAATTACCTGCTAAAAATGTTTATCAAGGAAGTATTTGGTGGGAAATTACTATTTTTACCAACAACGAGACTAAAACTATAAGTAATTATGCTGATTTTCAAGCAAGAGAAAATTTTCTTTATCTCAGATTTAAATCCCCTTTTAATACTACCTTAGGATACGGAAAATGGGAAGCATCCCTTTTTAATACTATTGAAATTTTTGATCTTTACAATCAGAAACACTATTTAATAATACTTAAAACCAATCCAGAAGTAAAAGACATTCCTCTTTATTTCTTAGGTCTTAAAGAGAAAAATCAAACCTGGAACTTCTTAAAAACTTCCTTTAATTATTCCTTTGAAGAAAGTAAAAAAGAAGGAATAATAAGTTCTAATTTTTTGAAATTAAGATGGAGATTTAAAAATATTTCTCTTATTAAAGAATTTACACCTTTGTTGAAAGATGCATCTATTTTTAAAGATCTTCAAAAAATAGAAATTACTTTTTAATCCTTATTACTACCTCTTCCACCTTTCTTGGAGTTGCTTTTAAAATTTCTATCTCCAAGTTTTTGTAATTTATTATTTCTCCTTGCTCAGGAATTCTTCCTGTTATAAAATAAATAAAACCATTAAGGGTTTCGTATTCTCCAGAAGGGATTGGTATTCCGAGGGCATGTAATTTTTCTATTTCTATATAACCTTTGCATTTATAAAGATTTTTGTTAATTTTTTGATATTCTGGAATGTAATAATCAAGAGCATCCCTAAATTCTCCCAAAACTTCTTCTACTAAGTCCTCTATGGTAATAATTCCTGTAGTGAACCCGTATTCATCAACCACTACAGCAAGTTCTATTCCACTTTTCTGAAGTTGAGAAAGTATTTCGTGAGCCAAGGCAACTTCAGGAACAAATAAAGGTCTAAAACTAAAATCTTTAATAGGTTTATCTGGTTCAAGAAGAGTTTTACCTACAAGATGTTGGACCTTTACTATAGCTTTTATGTTGCTTATGCTGTTTTCGTAGAGCGGAATGTAAGAAAAATTATATTTTTTGCTGAATTCTATAGCATCATTTACGGTAGCTGTAATAGGCAGTGCCTTTACCTGAGTTAAAGGGACCATTACCTGAGAAACTCTTTTTTTTGCAAATTCCACAATTTTGTGCATAAGTTCTTTTTCTTTGAAATCTATTTCCTCTTCATAACGAACAAAAGTTAAAAGAACCTCCCTGAATCTAATTAAAAAGAAGGGAGTTTCTACCTCCTTTGATTTAAGAAGTCTGTTAGCTAATTTAGTATTGAGAAAGATTATAGGAAGAAATACAAAGGATATTAAATAAAGAGGAGGCATTAAACATAACACCAAAGGATAGGAAAACTTTCTTCCTACAGTTTTTGGTATTATCTGACCAAAAATGATCATGGATAAAGGTAAAAAAGCGGAAACAATTAAAATTCCTTTATTTCCAAGGCTTTTTATCAAAAAATAAGAAGTAAATATTCCATTTCCTGCAATACAAAGAGTGATTCCCATAAGGGTTGTAGTAAATAGACGTTCTGGATTTTGCCAAAATCTAAGATAAGCTTTTGCACCTATACTTTTCTTAGCTAAACTCTCTATAAGAATTCTTTCTGCTGAAATGAATGTAATCTCACTGCAAGCAAAAAAGGCTTCTCCTGAAAGAAAAAATAAAAAAGATATCAAAGCTTTAAGCATTTTTCTTTTCTATCTCTACCCAAAAAATTTTCCTTCCCTTTATTTTTTTTACAGTAAATTTAAACTCTCCATACTCGATACTGTCCCCTTCTTTTGGTACTTCTTTAAATAGGGCTAAGAGAAACCCGCTTAAAGTTTTTACATCCTGAAGCTCTTCTTCTAAAATCTCCATTCCTAATAAAACCTTAAGTTCTTCTAAAAGAGTCTTTCCATGAACAAGCCATTTTTTATCTCCCAATCTCTGAATCGGTTCAACTTTAGCTTCCCTTTCTTCATAAATTTCTCCAAAAAGTTCCTCAAGTACATCTTCTAAGGTAACTAAACCTTTTAAAATACCGTATTCGTCTATTACTAAAGCTATCTTTATCTGGGCTTTCTGAAATTCAAAGAGCAGATCTCTTACTTTAAAAGTCTCAGGAATGAAATAGGCAGGCCTTACAAAATCTGAAAGTTTTTTGGCATTTAAAATTTCAAGCGAAAAGTTCTTAATAAGATCCTTAGCATAAAGAATGCCTATAACATCATCAAGGGTTTCTTTATAAACAGGAAACTTGTTATAGGGAAGTTGTTTCAACCTTTCAAGAAATCCAAGAGTTACAACCTGATCTTTAAAGGCTACTATTTCTGAACGAGGAGTAAGTATAGCTGAAACTGGTGTTTTTTCTGAAAGAAAAAGACCATAAATAAATTTTCTTTCCTTTTCTGTAATTTTTTTCTTTTTGTAAGCTTCATCGAGCATGTAAAGAATAATTTGTTCAGCAGGAGAAAAGGTTTGAGGATAAAAAAGGGAGGAAGGAAATCTCTTTTCCAAACCAGAATAAATAAAAGTGTAAATTCTTCTTATAGGATAAAAAATTTCATAAAATAAGTAAATTAGATAAAAAATTTTGGAAATTATCAAACTTTTTAGTTTAAATCCTGCTACTTTAGGGAAAAAATCACCTAACCAAAATCCAATTATAGCAAAAACTATAAAAGCAATGGTTTTCCCTTCTTCCGAAAACAAACTTGTAAATCCTTTGGAAATGCAAAAACTTGCAAAATAATCTACAATTTCATTTCCTACTATAAGAACAATTAAGAGTTCTTCAGGACGTTTTAATATTTGAAGGTATTTTTCTGATAAACCAAAATTCTGTAAAGAAGCAACTTCAATGCGGGAAAGTGAAAAAATCCCTACTTCACTTAAGGTAAAAAACATGGAAAGGAATATTAAAATTACTGCAAAAGTAAAATAGATTTCGACCATTAAAGACTTAAAAGTAAAACACCTGTTTCTGGAGAAACTTCTGGAAAGTTATTCCCAGGTATTTCCAAAATTTTAAAAAGGGAAACTTTAAACTCATAAAATTCCATTTCTTCATTTAAAGGATTTTTTCTTTCAAAGGGAAATTTTTCTTTCCAATCTTCTAAAAGTTCCTTTTCGGTGATTAATATATTTTTTAAGGGAAAAACTGATTCCCAATCCAAGTATTTACCCAAAATTTTCCAAGCATGGATTCTCAAGTTAAGATTAGGTAATCCTTCCCCAGATAGATAACTCGTCAAAGGCTCTTTTATCTCAATAATGTTTTCAAAAGTTTCATCTTCTCCTATTATTTTTTCTCCAAAAATCTGATGGAATTTATTTTCCATTTCCTTTAAAGCTTTTTCAACTTCGTATAATTTAAAGTCAAGCTTTTCAGCTAAAGACAAAAGAATAAGTGCTCTCTTAATTTCAAATTCCTCTTTAAGTTTTTCCTCTTCTTTCCTTTTATTAAAAGTAGGATATAAGCTTTCTAAAGATTCTTCAAGAGTTTCTTTGAACTGGCTAAAATACTTTAGGGTTTCAGGAGTTCTAAAATTTAAGCCCCATTCTTCAAGAAGATCAACTTCTCTTTTTAACTGATTCCAATCAACTTTTATTTCTTTTTTTAACTCTATAAAAGTTATTTTTTCTTTCCAAGAAAAAGGCAACTCTTTATAAAGATATTCCACAAATTCTTCAGTTCTTGCAAGTTTAAGAAAAACAGATTCAGAAAACAAAGGGAAAACTTTGAATGCCTTTTCTGGAAAAAGAAGATTTTGTGGATAAAGTAAAAACTTTGAAGGAGCTTCAGTCATTTTAGGAAACTATTTTTCTAAAAAGATTTTTGAAATATTCAAGCTGTTTCCCGTATTCTTCGTCAAGTTTTTCTTTTATTTTATTCCATTCTTCTTTAAATTGAGGATGTTCTTCCACGTTAACTTTGACTTCAGCTCCCAACTGATCAGAAAGAGCTTTTTCTAATGCAGAAACCCCAGCATTAAACCTTTTTAAAAGTTCATTATAAATGACTTCCTTATGCGTAAGATATTCTTTAAGGAGTGCCTCAATTTGTTGGCAGAGTTTTGATATTTCTGGTACTTTTGTAAAAATCTTTTTAAGTCCCTCAAGAGCCTTTTTAGCGTCATCAAATTGATACTCGTATTTAGGAAGAACTATATTTTTTAAAAAAACATCTACTATACTTTGATAAATAACCTTTTTTTGCTGAGAAGTTTTATCCTTTAAAAGCTCACTTAAATTTTCTTCAAGATTAGGGAGCTCATTTCTTAAAAATTTAGCTGAAAGTCTTTGAGCTTCTTCTTTTATTTTTAAAAGTTCCAATTCTTCTTTAGAGGCTTTGCCAATTTTTTCAGCTTTTTCAAGAGCTATCTCTAAAGTACTTTTTATCTCTTCAGCCATCAGGTTTTATCCCCTTTCACTATTTAATTTTTAAATTTAACATCTTTCTTTGTTTAATTCAAGGGGATGTCAAAAATCAAATTTACCAGCCTACTTGTAGATTCTTACTAAAAAGTTTATAATTTAAAATTATGAAAAGTTTAGAATTCTTAAAAGACTTAAACTCAGCTCAAGCTGAGGCTGTAAGAACTGTTTTTGGTCCTCTTTTAGTTATTGCAGGAGCGGGTTCTGGAAAAACAAAAACTATCACCTGTAGAATGGCTTATCTGGTTGCTCAGGGTGTTCCCCCTGAAAAGATCCTTCTTCTTACCTTTACCAGAAAAGCTGGAAAAGAAATGATTGAAAGGGCATCTGCTCTTCTCAAAATGGATTGCGATAAAATTATGGGAGGAACTTTTCATTCCCTTTGTCAATACATGCTCAGATTCTATGGACACCTTTTAGGGTATAAACCAAATTTTACCATTCTTGATAGAAGCGACTCTGAAGATTTGATAAATCTCTTAAGAAACAGTCTTGGACTTACTGAGAGAAAAAAAAGATTCCCTAAAAAAGATACCTTAGCAAGTATCTACAGCAAAATGATAAATCAGCAAAAAAGTCTTGAAGACATCCTTTCTTATGAGTATCCTCAATTTTTAGATTATTATTACGAAATAGAAAAACTTTTTATTGAGTATGTGAATTATAAAAAGGAACATCAGCTAATGGATTATGATGATCTCCTTTTAAACTGGCTTGAAATTTTGAAAAATTTTCCTCAAGTAAGAAAAGAAATTGGAAAAAGATTTGAATTTATCATGGTTGATGAATACCAGGATACAAATGTTCTCCAAGGTGAAATTGTAAAATATATGGGAGAAAGTCACAGAAATGTAATGGTAGTGGGGGATGATTCCCAGAGTATATATGGTTTTAGGGGAGCTAATTATAGAAATATCTTTGAATTCCCAAAGCTTTTTCCTGATACCAAAATTATCAAACTTGAACAAAATTACAGAAGCACCCAGCGTATTTTAGACCTTGCCAATGCCATTATTTCCAATTCAAAAATAAAATACACTAAAACTCTTTTTACCGTTAAAAAAGAGGGAAGAAAGCCTGTTTTATTTAAAGCCAAAGATGAAACAGAGTCAAGTAAATTTGTAGCTGAAAAAATTTTGGAATTGAGGGAAAGTGGAGTTAAGCTCTCTCAAATGGCAGTTCTTTTTAGATCTGCCTATCACTCCTTTGACCTTGAGGTTGAGTTAACTAAGAGAGAAATCCCCTTTGTAAAGCATGGTGGTTTAAAGCTCTTAGAATCAGCTCATATGAAAGATTTTGTTTCTTTTTTAAGAATTATAAGCAATCCTCAAGACTATCTCTCCTGGCATAGAGTACTTTTACTTTTAGAAGGTATAGGACCTAAAAGTACAGAAAAAATTGTTAATTTTCTAAAAAATAACTCCTCAGAACTTTATCATACCTTGGATAAATTAATTTTTCAGTTTCCTCAAAAAGAATTTAAAGAGCTGGCAATTCTTTTAAAAGAATTATGGAAAAACAAAAATTATCCTTCAGAAATCCTTATTAATGTGTGGAATTTTTATAAACCCATCTTTGAAAGAGTCTATTACGAAGATTATTTCAAGCGAGAAAAAGATATAGAAGGAGTTATAGCTCTTTCAGAAAAATATAGCACTTTAGAAGAATTCCTTACGGATTTAATACTTGAACCTCTTGAAGTTACGGATATAGAAAAAGCTATCAAAGATGAAGATTATCTTACTCTTTCAACTGTACATTCTGCAAAAGGTTTAGAGTGGCATACTGTATTTATCATATCTCTTATTGAGGGAAGATTTCCTTCTGTTTATAGCATCCATAATGAAGAAGAATTAGAAGAAGAAAGAAGACTTTTTTATGTGGCGGTAACAAGAGCAAGAGAAAATCTCTTTCTCATTGCTCCTATGACAATTTACATCCCAGGGGAAGGAAAAACCTTAGCCAAATTATCTCGTTTTATAAAAGAAGTCCCTTCTTCTCTTTTAGAAGAATACAAAGAAGAAACTCGGGAAAAGGATCTGGATAATGGTAAAAAATTCAAAGTAGGAGACATTGTCAAACATCCTCACTTCGGAGTAGGAGAAGTAACAGAAATACTCAGTTCAGAGAAAATTAAAGTTTTTTTTGAAGAAAAGGGAAACACCCTTTTGAATCTAAGATATACTAATCTGGAAAAATTGATAATATAAATGGATGAACTATGGATAAGATTAGCCTAACTAAAAAAATACAAACTTCTGTTTTGACAAGAAATATTCAATTAGGCTCCCTTAATTATCTTCCAACTCCTTTAAAAATTGATTTAAATAAAACCTTACAAGGTGCTCTCATTTTTTATCAACAGAATCTTTTAAAGAGAACTTTAAAAGTTTTAAATGAACGGGAAATCTTTCTTAATAAGGAACCAGGAATGATTGAATTTTTAAAAGGAGATTTGGTGCTTATTATTATTCCTCAAAACAAAATAAAGTACATTTTTCAAACTACAGTAGAAGAAGTTCTTCCTGACGGCTACAAATTGAAAATTCTCAATCCAAGACATGACAAAAGATTAACTTTAAACACCTCTGTTCCTGTTTTTATTTCTTATATCAATCACAGTTTATTTCTCAATTTCATACAAAATGAATACTATTTAATAAGAAATTCAAACTTTTCTCTTGAGAAGGCATCAGAATTAGACGATTTGCAGTTTTATGATCTTGTTTTTGATGAAAAAAATCAAATCGATGAAGAATTTAAAAAAGCTATAAATACTTATCAAATTATGGGAGAAATGGTAGATATAAGTAGCGGTGGAGTTTGCATAAAAACTTATAATATAGTTCAAATTCCAGAAAATGTGCATTTATTTCATACTAAATTTGAAATCTCTGTACAAAATAAAAGTATAAAAGCAGGTCTTCTTTGTCATTTAAGAAATACCCGTTTTGAAGAAATAAATACCTTTTTACATATGGCTTTTTTATTACCCTTTAAACCTGAAGTTTGGAAAAGGATAGAAGAAATTTTAGAGCCTCTAACTAAGTAATTTCTTGCATAAGTCAAGAGCTAAATCTAAGGGATTTTCCTTGAATTTTACAAAAATTTTTATCAAATTTTTTTCATTTTTAAGAAATACGTCTTTCCTCAAATCTTTAAATACCTTCCTAAACCTAATAAAATTTTCCTGGTTTTTGATAAGAAGGATTAAGTTATTACTCTTAACCTCTATAAGAGGAAGTTTTAATTTTTTCATATAAAGTTTCAAAAGAAAAATTTTTATTAAATTTTCAACAGGATCAGGCATTTTTCCGTATTTATCTTCTATTAATTCATAAAAATCTTTTAATTCCTTTTCGTCTTTAATTAAAACAAGTTCTCTATAAAGACTTAATCTTTCTTCTGGTTCTGGAACATAACTTGCAGGAATGTAAGCAGGAATTTTTACATTGACTTCTGGTTCCCAGTCTTCAATTTCCTCTCCTTTTAAAGCCTTTACTGTATTTTCAAGAAGCTCCAAATATAACTCATATCCAACAGTATTTATGTGCCCTGATTGACGGATTCCTAATAGTTCTCCTGCTCCTCGGATTTTTAAATCACTCAAAGCAAGTTTAAAGCCTGAACCAAGCTCTGTGAACTGCATCAATGCCTTAAGTCTTTTTTGAGCTTCCTCCGTTAATCCTTTTAAAGTGGGAACCAAAAGATAAGCATAGGCAAGTTCTTCAGCTCTTCCAACTCTTCCTCTTAATTGATAAATATCTGCAAGACCAAACATATCTGCTCTGTTTATAATGATGGTATTGGCTGAAGGAACATCTATACCACTTCCTATAATGGGTGTACAAACGAGAACATCTATTTCTTTATTTAAAAACCTATACATATTTCTTTCTATAAGTTCAGATGGCATCTGTCCGTGAATAATTTCAACTCTTGCCTGAGGAACGAGTTTTTTCAGGTAACGAGCTAACGAACTTAAGCTCTGAATTCTCGGATTTACAAAAAATACCTGCCCTCCCCTTTCCAATTCCCTTTCTATAGCATTTTTGATAATTTCTGGTTCAAATCTGGCTAAAATAGTTTTAATAGGTTTTCTACCTGGAGGTGGACTCTCAATTACAGAAAGATCAAATATATTTAAGAGACTTAATTGAAGACTTCTGGGAATTGGGGTAGCAGATAGAGACAAAACCTTTATGCTTTTTTTTAGCTGTTTGATTTTTTCTTTTTGTTTTACTCCAAATCTATGTTCCTCATCTATAACCAAAAGCCCCAAATCTTTGAAAATTACATCTGAAGAAAGAAGCCGATGAGTTCCTATAATTACCTTTATTTCTCCCTTTGCTAGTTTCCTTAGGGTTTCTCTCTGTTCTTTTAGAGATCTTAATCTTGAAAGAACTCCCACTTTTATATTAAAAGGTTCCAAACGAGCTTTAAAATTTCTATAGTGCTGTTCTGCTAGAATAGTTGTAGGAACTAAAAAGGCTACCTGTTTTCCTGAATAGGCAACCAAAAATGTAGCTCTCAAAGCTACCTCTGTTTTCCCAAATCCCACGTCCCCAACCAAAAGCCTTTCCATAGGTTTATCGCTACAAAGATCATTTATTATCTCTTCTATAGCTATTTGTTGATCTGGCGTTTCTTCATAAGGAAAAGTGGAAGAAAATTCCTCATAGGCAAGTGCAGGGAATTTTAAGGTATAACTTTTTAATGCCTTTCTTTCTGCATAAAGAGTTAATAGTTCTTGTACTACCTCTCTCAATTCCTGTTCTATTTTTTTCTTGCGAAGGATAAAAGTTTTCCTTCCCAGTTTGTCAAGCTTAGGTTCTTTATCAATGATTCCTGCATAAGGATAAAGCTCGTTTAAACGAGCAACGGGTAAATAAAGTTTATCTCCCCCTT
>PNIK01000021.1 GCA_002877985.1 Thermodesulfobacterium geofontis
AGCCTTGTTTTAACTATAGTATCTGGCGTTAAACTCATGGAATCAATTCCACATTCTACTAAAAATTCAGCAAAATCTGGAAAATCACTGGGAGCCTGACCACAAATACCTATTTTTTTATTATATTTTTTAGCAATTTCTATTACTTCTTTAACTAATTTTTTAACAGCTGGATTTCTTTCGTCATAGATGTGAGCAACCAGCTCGGAGTCTCTATCCAAACCTAAGGTTAATTGAGTTAAATCATTTGATCCTATAGAAAAACCATCAAAAACTTTAGCAAATTCCTCTGCCAAAATAACATTGCTTGGAATTTCGCACATTACATATATTTCAAGTCCATTTTCTCCCTGTTTAAGCCCATATTTTTCCATTACCTTTATAACTTTAATTCCTTCTTCAACGGTTCTACAGAAAGGAACCATCACTTTCACATTAGTTAATCCCATCTCATCTCTTACTTTTTTTATAGCTTTACACTCTAAAGCAAAGGCAGGTTCAAATTTAGGATCATAATAACGGGAAGCTCCTCTCCATCCTATCATAGGATTAGATTCAGTAGGTTCGTATAAAAATCCTCCTGTCAAATTGGCATACTCATTAGTTTTAAAATCTGAAAATCTGACAATTACATCATTTGGATAAAAAGCGGCACCAATCATAGCTATACCTTGAGCTAATTTATCTACATAAAAATCAGCTTTGTTTTCGTATCCATAAGTTTTTTCCTCAATTAAAGAGACAATCTTAGCAATTTTTTTATCGTTTTTTGCTTTTTCCTTTAATTTTTCATATTCTATCAAAGCTAAAGGATGAATTCCTATATGAGAACCAATGATAAACTCTATTCTTGCAAGTCCTACACCATCATTAGGAAGCTGTCCTTGAGAAAAAGCCTGTTCAGGAATACCTATATTCATCATAATTTTTGTCCTAGTTCTAGGAAGTGCCTCAAGATCAATTCTTTCTACCTCATAGGGAACTAAACCTTCTAAAACTCTCCCCTCTTCTCCCTGGGTACAATCAACAGTTATTCCCATTCCTGTTTTTATAAGTTGAGTGGCTACTTCAGTTCCTACTATACAGGGAATACCAAGTTCTCTTGAAACAATAGCAGCATGACAAGTTCTTCCTCCTTTATCTGTTACAATGGCAGATGCTTTTTTCATAATAGGTTCCCAATCTGGATCTGTCATAGTTGTTACTAAAACTTCTCCTTCTTGAAACTGGGAAATCTCGTCTACCTCTAAAATAACTCTTGCTTTACCTTGACTTATTTTGCTACCTACTGCTTTTCCTGTACATATGACCCTACCATCACCTTTTAATTTATAAATTTCATAGTACCTTTGCTGTTTTATTGCGTGAACCGTTTCTGGACGAGCTTGAACAATATAAAGCTCTCCCGTACCCACATTAATTCCGTCTCCATCCTTTGCCCATTCTATATCCATGGGTCTTCCATAATGTTCTTCAATAATTATTCCCCATTTGGCAAGAGTTAAAATTTCTTCATCTGTTAATACAAATTTCTTCCTTTCCTCCTTAGAAGTTTTCACTGTTCTGATAGGGTTTTTTGGATTATTTCCATAAATTATTTTTATGTGTTTGTTACCTAATTTTTTTGAAAGGATTGGTTTATAACCTAATTTTAAGGTTGTTTTAAAAACATAATATTCATCTGGATTTACCTTTCCTTGAACTACAGCCTCTCCTAAACCCCAAGAACCTGTAATATAAACTACATCCCTAAAACCACTTTCAGTATCTAAAGTAAACATAACCCCTGAGCAAGCCATATCGCTTCTTACCATTTTTTGAACTGCTACAGACAAATAAACAGCAAAGTGATCAAATCCTTTATCTTCTCTATAAGATATAGCTCTGTCGGTAAATAAAGAAGCAAAGCATCTTTGAACTGCTTTCACTACATTTTCTTCCCCACTTATATTTAGATAAGTTTCTTGCTGTCCTGCGAATGAAGCATCTGGAAGATCCTCAGCAGTAGCTGAAGATCTTACTGCCACATCCACATTTTTAAAATAAATTTCCTCTAATCTTTTATAGGCCTTTTTAATTTCTTCTGCCAAATCCTCAGGCATTTTTGCTCTTAAAATGAGATTTCTTATTTTTTTCCCTCTTGCTTGTAAATCTTCCACATTATGTGTATCAAGTCCAGTTAAAAATTCTTTTATTTTGTCATCAAGGTGATTTTCTTTTATAAAATATTTATAAGCCTCAGCAGTTACAGCAAATCCATAAGGAACTTTTATTCCCTTTTCCGTAAGTCTTGTATACATCTCTCCTAAGGAAGCATTTTTACCCCCTACGAGAGGAACATCCTTATAAGTAATTTCATCAAACCATAATATGAAAGGTTTGTGAGAACCCATAGAAATTCCCTCCCTTTAAGCTTTGTTCTTGCTATTAAAAGGATAATAGCAAAGATTACTTTTATTGTCAAGTAATTGAAATGATGAATTTGACTTTAAACTTAATGTGTGTTATTTTAAAGATATGCCACAAAAAGTAGTTTGCACTAATAAAAAGGCTTACCATTTTTATAATATAGAAGAAACTTATGAAGCTGGAATCCAACTTCTTGGATGTGAAGTAAAATCTCTAAGACAGGGGAGAGCTAATTTAAATGATAGCTTCGCAAGAGTGGTTAATGGTGAAGTTTTTCTCTATAATCTTCATATAAGTCCTTATCCTCATAGCAGAGAAGCTCAAAATATAGATCCTACAAGAACAAGAAAACTCCTTTTGAGAAAAACAGAGATAAAAAGATTGGCAGGAAAGGTTCAAGAAAGAGGTTATACTCTTATTACATTAAAAATTTATTTTAATGAAAGGGGGCTTGCTAAGGTAGAGCTTGCACTAGCTAAAGGAAAAAAAGTTTATGATAGAAGAGAGGAAATAAAAAGAAGAGATTTAGAAAGGGAGTTAAAAAGAAAATTTAAAATTAAATGAAGCCTCTTTATCTTTCTATAAAAGGTTTCGGACCTTATCTAAAGACAGAAATAAATGAAGAAGATTTCAAATTTTTAACAGAAAACAAACTCTTTTTAATTTCTGGAGAAATAGGGGCAGGTAAAACTACAATTTTTGATGCTATTGTTTATGCCCTTTATGGAGAAAGTACTATAGAAGGGCGCAACCCATCTGATCTTATTTCCCATTTTATTAAAAATAAACCTAATATTATTCCAGAGATTAATTTTAAATTTTTCTTAGATGGAAAAACCTATCAAATCATAAGAAGACCCTCTTTTAGAGGAAGAGCTGAGAATGTATCTTTATGGATTGAAAATAAACTTTTTTCGGTAAAAAAAGAGGAAATAAAGACAAAAATAAAGGAACTTATAGGGCTTGATGCTAAGCAGTTTAAAAAAGTTTTTCTTATCCCACAAGGGGAATATAGAAAAATATTAATCGCTAAAAAAGAAGAAAGAGAAGGACTTCTTGAAACTATCTTTGAAACCTCTCTTTTTTCTAACTTAGAAGACTTTTTAAAAAATAAGTTAAAAGATCTAAAAGACCTTTATCAATCCCTTAACAAAAGAGAGGAAGATCTAAAAAATATTGCTCAAGTACCAAGTTTTGAAGAACTGAAAGAAAGAATTAGAGAGTTAGAAAAGAAACAAAAAGATTTGAAAGAGGAAATAATATTTTTAACTTCCAAAAAGGAAAAAATCGAAAGGAAACTAAAAGAATTAGAGCAAATTTTACAGCTTTATGAAAAAATAAAAGAACTTTCGGAAAAATTAGAAAATCTTAAAAAAAAAGAAGGGGAATTTCAAGCTAAAAAAGAGCTTTTAAAAAAATTAAAAACTTTGAAAGAAAATTTAATTTTTTATGAAAACTTTAAAAAACTTAAATTTGAATTAAAGGAAAATTACAAGAAAAAGAGGGATTTGCTAAATAGCCTTGATAAACTCAAAGAAAGACTTGAATTACTTGATAGTGAACTCAAAAAACTTTCTCAAAGAGAAAAAGAGATAGAGGAAAAAAAGAAGGAATTACAAAACCTAAAAACTTTAGAAACCCGCTTAGAAGAAAAAGAAATTTTACAAAAAAAATTAAACCAAATAACCTATCTTTATAAAAGGGACTTAGAGGAATTAGAGAATATTCAAAAAAAGATAAATAGCCTTAAAAATGAGATAGAAAAATCTTTTGAAGAAAAAGACAGATTTAATAGAATAATCATTTTATTAAAGGAAAAAGAAAAAATTATTGAACTACTTAAGGCTTTTGAAGAATATGAAGAATTAATACCAGAAGTTAAAAATACAGAAGAAGAAATTAAGAATTTAACAAATTACTGTGAAAAGCTTGAAAAATTAAAAGAAGATTTAGAAATAAAAAACCGTGCCCAATACTTGGCAAAGTTTTTAAAAGAGGGTAAACCCTGTCCTGTTTGTGGATCAACCTCTCATCCCCATCCAATTAAAGCAGAAAATTTTTTACAAAGGCTTAAAGAAGTAGAAAAAGAAATTTTAGAAAAAAAGAAAAATTTAGAGAAGAAAAAAGAAAGGTTTTATATTTTAAAAACCAAGATAGAAAACTTTGAAAAAATATTACAGAATAAAGATAAAAATTTACTTTATGAAAATTATAAAAATATAGAAAATGAACTCTCCAATCTTCCTAAGGACTATCTTGAAAAGCTTATGGAAAATAAAGCTGAAAATATTAATCTACTTTGGGGAAGCAAAATCAAAAATCTGAAAAGTGAGTTGAATTTTTTTGAAAATAAGGAAATAGAAAAAAAGAAAAATTTAGAAAAGCTGAAAAACGAAGAAATTACAATAAGAGAACGTTTAAATATTATGGAGGAATTTTTAAAAACCTCTCCTTCTTCTGAAAATCTCAAATTTAAAATAAATTTCTTGGAGAAAGAAATTAAAGATTGGGAAGATAAAAAAAGATTTTTAGAAAAGGAAATCAGCTTTTTAAATGAAGAAAAAATAAAAACCGAAACTCAATTAAAAAACAAAGAAGAATATATAAAAAAAATTATTAAAGATTATAAAAAAAATATTTTTCCATTAATCAATTTGAAAAGAATAGGTTTATTAAGTTCTATGAGTGATTTTGAGAGTTATTTATCTATGTTTGATCAAATTGAGATAATGGAAAGGGATATCCAAGGTTTTTTTTATGAATTAGAAGGAACTCAAAGGGATCTTAAAAAGACTAAAGATGATTGGAAATCTATGTTAAAAATTGGGAAGCCTTTACTAATAAATCTTTAAATAAAGAAATTTTATATGAAGAATTAGAAGCAAAGGAAAAAGAAAAAAGATCTATCGAAAATTCTTTAGGTAATATAAATAAAGATTTGGGTAGCTTAGAAAAGGAAATTTCCCATCTTAAAGAAGTTTTAGTAGCCTATGAAGAAATAAAAAAAGAAAAAAAATCTATAGAAGAAGAATACCCTTTGTTAGAAGCTCTCTATAATCTTATTACTGGTAAAAACAAAAAGGGAATCTCTTTTCATTCTTTTGTACTTTCCCTTTTTGCTCAACTTATCTTAAAAAGAGCCAATTTTTATTTTAAAGAGTTTTCTTTTGGAAGATATAAATTCATAGAGGATGAGGTATTACAAAAAAGATTTATCTTAGAAGTTTTTGATCATTACACTGGAAGCAAAAGAGAGACTAAGACTTTATCTGGAGGAGAGTCCTTTTTAGCTACCCTCTCTTTAGCCCTCGGAACATCGGATGTGATTCTATATTTACATAGAACCCGTCCCTTTGAATCACTTTTTATTGATGAGGGTTTAGGGAGCCTTGATGAAAATACTTTGGAAAAAGTAGTTAATACTTTATTAAATTTAGCTCATCATAGCGGAAGAATAATAGGAATTATATCTCATTTGAAGGAACTCAAGGATAAGTTTCCTGTAGTAATAGAGGTACATAAAAATCAATTCTCAGGAAGTTATATAAAAATAAATAAAAATTTTTGAAAATAAGGAAATAAAAATTGAAACCTCTTATTTTAGCAGGAGGAAAGGGAAATAGATTAGGAGGAAAAAAAGCTACCGTACTTCTTTTAGAAAAACCTCTTATTTATTGGGTCTTTCAAAAATTAAAAAATTTTTCATCTCCTGTTTATATTTCTGTAAAAAATAAAATTCAAGAGGATGAAATTAAAGGGGAATTAATTAAAGAAAAAATTAAAATTGACGAAATGGTATTTATAAGAGATTTATATCCAGAAATAGAGGGACCCTTGTGTGGTATTATTTCAGCCTTAAAACTTTTTCCAGAAAAAGAGGCTTTTTTAGTAGTTGCAGTTGATCAACCATTAATAAATAAAAG
This sequence comes from Thermodesulfobacterium geofontis, assembly GCA_002877985.1. GTDB lineage: Bacteria > Desulfobacterota > Thermodesulfobacteria > Thermodesulfobacteriales > Thermodesulfobacteriaceae > Thermodesulfobacterium > Thermodesulfobacterium geofontis_A. The sequence continues at coordinate 6,333 of PNIK01000021.1, forward strand.
TTTTTTAGAGTATTTAAGTACTCTTTCTTATATTTTTTGTAACCAATTTTTAATAGTATGTAAGGGCGAAGAAAAAATAAGACCTTTTCCTGGCGTTTATCCTTGTTCTTTAAAAGAGGAAATAGAAAACTTTTTATTAACCTCTCCCAAAAGAAGCCTTTTTAGACTTTTTCAATATTTAAATGCTAATCAAAGAATTTTGTTTATCAAAAAGGATGATAAAATAGGTTATGAAAATTTCATAAATATTAATACTCCAGAAGAATTAAAAAGGGTAGAATTATGTTTTTCCCAGAAATTGAAAACCCACAAAATGTAAAAATTTTAGTGGTTGATGATAATGCCTCTACTCGAGAAAATCTTAAGGAAATTCTATCCTTAGATGGCTATAAAGTTTATACAGCTAAAAACGGAAAAGAAGCCTTAGAAATGCTTCCAGAACTTAATCCAGACATAATGGTAGTTGATCTTTTTATGCCTGAACTGGACGGAATTTCTCTATGTAAAATTGTAAAAAATAATGTAGAAACCGTAGATATAGGAATTATTTTAATTACAGCTGCTAATGATGTAGATTCAAGAATTAAAGGACTTGCTTCAGGAGCAGACGATTTTTTAAATAAACCCTTTCTCATTCCGGAACTAAAAGCAAGGATATTATCTCTTTCTAAGATAAAAAAATATAGAGACTTTCTGAAAAATTATCAAATTTTATTAGAAAAGGAAGTTGAAAAAAAGACTTCAGAACTTCAAAAAATCTATTTACAACTCCAAATAGCCTATAACGAAATAAAAGATCTCTCATTAGAAATAATTTACAGACTTGCTAAAGCTGCTGAATTTAAGGACATATATACAGGATTTCACATTCAAAGAATAGGTTTTTATTCCACAAAAATTGCTGAACATTTAGGATTAAGCAAAGAGCAAATTGAACTTATAAAATATAGTTCCCCTCTTCATGATATTGGAAAGTTAAAAATTCCGGATTATATTTTATTAAAACCTGGTCCTCTTAGCAAAGAAGAATGGGAAATAATGAAAACTCACACTATTATAGGTGCAAAAATTCTTGAAGGATCAAAAATAAAATATCTTAAAGCTGCAGAAAAAATAGCACTTCTACATCATGAAAAATGGGATGGAACAGGCTATCCCTATGGTCTCAAAGGAAAAAAGATACCTCTTTTTGCAAGGATTGTTTCTATTGCTGATGTTTTTGATGCCCTAACTTCAGACAGACCTTATAGAAAAGCCTTTTCTGTTGAAGAAGCTTTTGAAATCATTAAAAATGAATCGGGTAAGCACTTTGATCCTGAATTGGTTGAGGTATTTCTAAAAATTAAAGACGATATTGTAGAAATAAGAACGCTCTTCAAAGATGAAAATAACTTAGGCTTCTAAAATTTCTCTTAACCTCAAAGCATTGGGAACAGCGTAACCCTCTGCTGTGTTATCAAAGTAAATATAAGCTGTTTTAACTTTAAAGACTTTAATCTTTTCAGCAAGCCTCTGAAGTTCCTCCTCTTCATAATTTGATACGTAAAGTTTCTTAGATCCATGAAGTCTAATATATAGATAATCTACAGTTTGTACTTCATACCAGGAAGGATATTTACCAGCGCAATCAGAAAAGCATAAACAAACTTTATACTTTTTTAAAAGTTCAGTAAATTCTTCATTATGAAAGGTAATATTTCTTATTTCTACCACATTAAGATAATCTGAAGGTAAAATTTTTAAAAAGTTTTCTAATACCTCTCTCTCATATTTAAAAGAGGGTGGAAACTGAAAAAGAAGAACTTTTCCTTTTTCTTTTAAAGGAGATATAGCTTTAAGAAAACTATTTAAATCGTCTTTCACATCTTTAAGTTTTTTTAAATGAGTTATAGTTTTAGGAATTTTAACAGAAAATACAAAGTTCTCAGGCGTTTCTTCATACCATTTTTTAAAGGTTTTAGGTGTAGGAATTTTATAAAAGGTGGCATTTATTTCTACAGTGTTAAAATACTGAGAATAAATTTTTAGCCACTCCCTTGGTTTGCTTTCCTGAGGATATAAATAGCTTTTAAAGGAATAATAACTCCAACCGCATGTTCCTATGTAATACTTGACTTTCATACTTTTTAAAGTTAGAATATTTTTTAAAATTTTAAAGTATTTTTAAAGGTTTTGGTTAAAAATTTTAGAAGAGAAAAGGACTTAAGACTTTTTATAAAGAAATTCTTAAAGGAAAACTTGAAAGGGCTTCCTCCAGAAAGCAAAATTGACATTGAGGTTATCAAAATTAAACCAGCTGAGGTAATTTTAAAATTTCCCTTTTATTCCGAAGGAAATTTAATAAGAGCAAATGAAGTAGATTTTTTACTAAAAGATTTGATTAATCTTGGAATAAAAGCTCAAGTGAAATATATAGATGACGTAGAGATCTTTGAAGAAAATCAGAATGGATAGATTAATAGTTTTAGTTCCTTCTGAATCAGAAGCTGAGGTTTTAAAGGATTTTGATTTGGATTTGCAGATTGTTGGAATTGGTCCTGTTGAGTCTGCGCTTTCCTCTTATCAAATTTTATCAGAAAAAAAACCAAAAATAGTTTTTCTAACTGGCTGGGCTGGAGCTTATCCAGAAACTGATTTAAAGATTGGAGATGTAGTGGTGGCAACTCAAGAAGTATTTGCTGATTTTGGAAGAAAATATAAAACTCATTATGCCTCCTTTCCAGAAAATTTAAAAGTATGCAATAGCTGTTCTTTAACTCATGCTTTTACCGAAAAAACTATACAGCTTTTAGAAGACTGCAATTTGACCCCAGTTGCAGGAAATTTTTCTACTGTATGTGCAGCAACTTATGACATTAATAGAGCTTATTTTATTAAAAAAAAATACGATGTTATAGCAGAAAATATGGAAGGTTTTGGGGTTGCTAAGGCTTGTGAAAAACTAAAAATTTTTTTAGTGGAAATAAGGGTAATAAGCAATCTTCTTTATCAGCCAGATATAGATTGGGATAAAAATAGAGCTTCTGAGGTTTTAAGATGGATTTGGGAATGTATAACCAAAAATTGGAAATAGCTCTTTCTCCTTGTCCTAATGATGTTTTTATAGTATCAGGACTTCTCTTAAAAATAATTGAAACCACTTTTGATTTTCTATTTTATTTTGAAGACATAGAAACCTTAAACAATTTAGCTATAAACGGCTCATTTCCTATTATTAAAGCCTCCTTTGCTATATGGAAATTTATCTTTTCTGAATACGAACTTTTACCAGTTGGTTCTGCACTTGGTTTTGGTGTTGGACCTCTACTTGTAGGAATAGAACCTTACCATATTGAAGAATTTAGCAAATTAAAAATTGCCATCCCTGGAGAACACACTACCGCTCACTTTCTCTTTAATTTTTTTTATCAAGGAAAAATAAAAAAAATCTTTGCCAGATATGATAAAATAATTTCCCTTTTATCAGAAAAAAAAGCTGAACTTGGTATCCTTATTCATGAAGGGAGATTTTTGTACGATAAATACAATCTTTATAAAATTGTTGACTTGGGAGAATATTGGGAGAATTTAACCTCTTCTCCCCTTCCCTTAGGAGGATTTTTTATTAAAAGAGCTTTATCAGAAAAAATTAAAAATGAAATTGTTAATCTCTTTAGAGAAAGTATTAACTGGGCTAAAAATAATTGGGATAAGGTTTTTCCTTTATTAAAAACCTATGCTCAAGAATTGGAAGAAGAAACTATTAAAAAACACGTTAACACCTATGTAAATGAATATACCTATGAATTAAGGGATCCTGCATTAAAAGGCTTGACAATTTTAAAGGACTATTTAAACATTAAAAAATCTTTAAAAGAAATTATTTGGGGAATTTAATTTTATGGAATTCTGGAAGGTATTTTTGCAAACTGGATATTTAGGTAAATTTGTTCTTTTAGTATTAGTTATTATGAGTATTCAAACCTGGTATATAATCATTGCCAACTATTTCAGATACAAAGCTTTCAAAAATCTTCTTTATAGCGTAGATTCATTAATAAAAAGAACTAAGGATTTCCCCTCTTTAATAAAAGAAATCAAGGAACTGGAATCCAATCTTTTAGGACATAGCATAAAAAGGGTGGTAGCAGATTTTGGAGAAATTTATGAAACCTATTTTGAAAAGGCAGAACAAGAAAAAAATTTTAATTCAGAAATTGCACTTAGCTTAGCTGAAAAAGAACTTATGGAAAGGGCTTTAATGGAACAGGAAGCTATTACCATGAAATTAAGCAAGGGTTTGGGGATTCTTGCTACAGTTGGAAATGTGGCTCCATTTATAGGACTTTTTGGAACTGTTTGGGGTATAATGAAAGCCTTTCATGATATTGGCTTAAAAGGAAGTGCGAGTTTGGCAACTGTGGCCCCTGGGATTGCTGAAGCATTAATTAATACAGCTATGGGTCTTTTTTGTGCCATCCCTGCAGTAGTAGCCTATAACTATTACCTTTTAAAAAAAGAAGAAACTTCTAAAACCCTTGAACTAATATTTAAGAAAATTCTGCTTATCTTAAAAAGAGGATTTATTTCTTACAAAATTTAAAAATTATATTAAAATTATATTCTTCAGAGATGTTTAAAAGTTATATTTAGGAGGGGATAATGGCAACCTGTAAAGTAACTGACCAAACTTTTGAAAAGGAAGTTTTAAGGTCTGAAATTCCTGTATTAGTAGATTTTTGGGCAGCATGGTGCGGACCTTGTAAAATTATTGCACCTATTATTGATGAAATAGCGGATGAATTAGAAGGAAAAATTAAGGTTTGTAAATTAAACGTTGATGAAAATCCTATAACACCGGGAAAATACGGAATAAGGGCTATCCCAACTTTAATCATTTTTAAAAACGGAGAGCCTGTGGAGGTTATTGTTGGAGCAGTATCAAAAAGCGTGATTTTAAACGCTTTAAATAAAGCGCTATCTTCTTAAGCTTTTAATAGTATGAAAGTCTGTGATTTTAAAAAATTTTTTTTAATCATTTTTGTTTTTTTTATTTTATTTTCTTTAAACTCCTGCGGAACTATTTCAAAAATTTCATCTGGAGTAGTTTCTCAATTCTCTGAATCATTCGGAAAAAAGAAAAAGAAAGAGGAGGAACCCATACTTGCTGAACTTCTTAGAGAAGCAGAAAGAAATTTTGCCAAAGGTAATTATGAAAAGGCTTATGAAACTTATAAAGAAATAAGAGATAAATTCCCGGGTTCCCCTCAAGCTGTTCTTGCTCAATTAAGAATGGCAGATGCAAAATTTTGGGAAGGGGAATATTTAGAGGCTATAGCTCTTTACGAGGAATTTGAAAAATTTTATCCTAATAACGAAGCCATACCTTATGTAATTTATCAAATAGGAACCTGCTATTATAAAATGAAGCGTTCCTATGATAGGGATCAGAGCTATACCGAAAAAGCCATATCTGCTTATCAAAGGCTTTTACAAAATTTTCCCGAGAGTCCATATAGGGCTGAAGCAGAAAAAAGAATTAAAGAACTCAGAGAACTTTTGGCACAGCATGAACTTTATGTAGCTAAATTTTATTATAAGATAAAATACTATAGAGGTGCCTATCAAAGAATTCTTTATATTATAAATACCTATCCTGATACCTATGCCTCAAAGGAAGCCCAAAAGCTTCTTTTAACTTATTATCAAAAAGCCCTCTTAGAAACCAAGGATCTTACTGAAGGTACCAAAAAAGATTTTTGGGGAGATAAGGTTCCCTAATTATTTATCTTCGTAAGTAAACTCTATTTCTTCTTTCCTTTCTTTAGCTTCCCTTTCTGTTTCCACTCTTTCAAAAGGATATTTTTCTTTAAAATCATCTATTGTTAAAAACGCTCTCGAAGCTGAGGGAGGGAAATAGCCCAGTTTTTCAAGTACCATTCCCATATCAGCTCCACATTTGGGGCAAATCTTTATCTCTTCAGAAAAAATGTAATTACATTTTTGACACTTCATAAGCACCT
>PNIK01000015.1 GCA_002877985.1 Thermodesulfobacterium geofontis
TTCGGAATCACTTCCTTAATGTAGTGATTATCATTATTCAAAGCAACCGGGATAGCATATTGTAAAGGATGAGGAGCACAAAGACGTGTTCTTGCTAATTTGTGAATGGCATCTATATAATCTATCAATAACTCTTTAGGACCAGAAACAATACCCCAACCTATTCTAAATCCAGGAGCAAAATAATTTTTGGAAAGTCCATTAAAAGTAACCATAGGAATTTCATCACTTAAAGAGGCAATAGAAATATGTTTTATGTTATCTTCCAGTATATATTGATCATAAATTTCATCTGAAAAGATTACTAAATTATATTTTTTAGCTATTTCTACTATTTTTTCTAAAATTTCTTTAGAATAAATTGCACCTGTAGGATTATTGGGATTTATAATTACAATAGCTTTGGTTTTTTTATCTATTAGGGGTTCAATGCTATCAATATCTGGTTCCCAGTTCTTGTCTTCATTTAAATAATAATATCTTGGTTCTATTCTAAATTTGGAAACAATAGCCTGGTATAGAGGATAACAAGGACAAGGAAGCAAAATATTTTCTTCAGAATTAATCAAAGCTGATATGGCAAATTCTATAGCTTCCGTTGCTCCTTGAGTAATATAAATATCAACAGGCTTTATACCTTTTTTAATAGCATATGCCTTTATTGCTTCGATAGCTTCTGGAATACCAGAAGATTCAGAATAAAAGTTATAATTTTCTTGCAAGGCTTTACAAACTGCAGATATTACAGAATCAGGCGTTTTAAATCCACATTTTACAGGATCACCAATATTTAAATAAATTAAATCTTTTCCTCGTTTTTTTGCCTCCTGAGAAGCCTCTACTATATCTCTTATAGCATATTCTACTTGAAGTGTCCTAAAAGCTGGCTTAATCTTATTTTGTTTCATTTATATCAAACCCCTTTTTAGAATGTTAAAAATTTATAATTCTCCTAAAAATTTATTTGTCAATCCCCTTAAACGATTATTTTTAAGATTTTTACTTACTTGATTTTACCAAAATATCTATTAGATTTAAAGATTATAGTAAATTGGAGGAACATATGCTCAAATACAAGCCTTTTAAAAAATTATGTATTCTGCAAGAAACAGAAGAACCTAATTTATTAAAAGATTTTTTTCCCTATGTGGAACCTCCGAGAATTTTTTTTGATGGAAAGTATATACCACCTCAACCTGCCAAAAAATTTTATATTACTGATACCACTTTTAGAGATGGTCAACAAGCAAGAGTTCCTTACACCCCTGAACAAATAGAAACTCTTTATAAATTTTTACATAAATTAAGTGGACCCAATGGAATAATAAGAAAAACTGAATTTTTCCTATACACCAATAAAGATAGAGAAGCTTTAGAAAGGTGTCTTTCTTTAGGATATAAATACCCAGAAATTACAGGCTGGATAAGAGCAAAAAAAGAAGACTTAAAACTTGTTAAAGAAGTAGGCCTTAAAGAAACAGGTATTCTTACCTCCTGTTCAGACTATCATATTTTTTTAAAACTTAAAAAAACAAGAAAAGAAGCTTTAGAAGATTATCTTGCCATAGTTAAAGAAGCTCTCTCCTTGGGAATAAGACCAAGATGTCATTTTGAGGATATAACCCGTGCAGATATTTATGGATTTGTTATTCCCTTTGCTATAGAACTTATGAAATTAAGAGAAGAAAGCGGAATAGACATAAAAATAAGACTTTGTGACACTTTGGGAGTAGCTGTTCCTTTCTCCGAAGCTTGTTTACCCATAAGTGTTCCTAAATTAGTTAGAGCTTTAATAGAAGAAGCTGGAGTCCCAGAAGAACTTCTTGAATGGCATGGACATAATGATTTTTATAGAGCAGTTATTAATGCCACTACTGCTTGGTTGTATGGATGTACTTATGTAAATACTTCTTTACTTGGAATAGGAGAAAGAACAGGAAATACCCCATTAGAAGCTATGGTCTTTGAATACATATGCCTAAGAGGAACTAATGACGGAATGGATACCACAGTAATTACGGATATAGTAAATTATTATAAAAATGTTTTACATGAAAAGATACCTATTAGACAGCCCTTTGTAGGTGAGGAATTCAATGCTACAAAAGCAGGTATTCATATTGATGGGATTATAAAAAATGAAGAGATTTACAATCCCTTTGATACTTTAAAACTTCTTAAAAGACCTATTCAAATTATTATTACAGATAAAAGTGGAACTGCAGGAATTGCCTACTGGATAAATATCCACTTTGGGCTCGAAGGAGATAAAAAAATTGATAAAAGACATCCAGGTGTGGCAAAAATTTATAAAAAGGTTCTTGAAGAATACGAAAAAGGAAGAATTACACCTATTTCTAATGAAGAAATGCTCTCCTATGTGAGAAAATATATTCCAGAACTTTTTGTATCGGAATTGGATCATTTAAGAGATTATGTAATTGATCTTATGACCAAATATATAGAAGATTTAGCTCAAGATCCTTCTATAGTTTCCTTAGATTCCCAGAAAATAAAAGGAGTTTTAAAGAAATTTTTGGAAGACCATCCCTATGTACAATTTATCTATGTTGTAAACACCGAAGGAAAACCTATAATAGGACTTACTAACGATTTTGAATATGTTAAAAAATTTAGTGAACTTTTAAATACTGAGACCTTTGAAAACAGGGATTGGTTTGTAAATCCCATGAAAACTGGAAAAATCTATACTTCTAAATTCTATACCTCAAGAATTACTTCTAACCTTTGTATCACCATATCAACTCCTATAAGAAATGAATATGAAGAAATAATTGGTATCCTTGGAATGGATATTAGATTTGAGGATGTGGTAAAAATGGAAGAAGGTTCTCATGAAGTATAAAATTTTCTATCTCCTTTTGTTTTTTTTAATTTCTTCAAAAATTTCTTTATGTGAGGAAGTACCCACTATTACAGTAGAACCGATTTCTTTCAGTAAAACCATAATAAGAATTCCTGATTTTGAGGGAGATAAGGAACTTTCCACTCAACTCACTCCCCTTTTAAGAAAGCTTTTAAATTATCATTTATTTGTTTTAGCTTTAAAAAATCCTCCTCTTCCTAATTATCCCTCTAAAGAGTATTACTTAGTAGGGAATATAGCAAAAAATGGAAATGAAATATCTATTAAAGCTGAATTAAGAGATACTTTAGAAAATAAAGTTTTAAATGTTTATAAAATTTCGGGATCTTCAAATTATCCTCAAACTTTGATTTATGCACTTTGTGACAAATTAATAGAAAGTATTTCCCGTTACAAAGGGGTTGCCTTTACCAAAATAGTCTTTGTAAAAAGAACCTCAAGAGGGGATAAGCTTTATATAGCTGATTTCTCAAAGGAAAATCCTCGTCTTTTAAGGACTGCAGATCTTATTCTTTTCCCAAAATTTTCTAAAAGTGGAAACAAACTTGCCTATCTTGTTTATGAAGAAAATAAGTATTTTTTGGAAATTTACAATTTAAAAAATTCAACTAAGGAAAAGTTCCCTCTAAAGGGTATCTGTTCCACTCCAGTATGGTTTCCCGATGAAAAAGAGCTAGCTATTACTATAGAAGAAGGACAAGAGATAGCTCTCTATCGTTTTAATATAGAAACAAAGGAGTTAAATCTTTTAATTAAAACAAGAGGAATCTTACAAGCAGGAAGTATTTCTCCAGAAGGGTCTTTTTTAGCTTATGTATATGGAGAAAGAGCAGGAAATCCTCAAATTTATCTCTTAGATTTAAAAACTTTAAAAACTTACAAAATCCCTCAAAAAAGAATTTACAATACCTCTCCCAGATTTTCTCCGCAAGGAGAATTCCTTCTTTTTCTTTCAAAAAGTGGTGGTATTTCCTTAATAACTCTTTATAATTTAAAAACAAAAGAACAAAAAGAGATTAAATTTTTAGGAGGTCTTGAGGATCCAACTTTTTCCCCTACAGGAGATTATATTCTTGCTTTTGGAAATGGAAAAGATGGAAAGGGAATATATTTAATTCATCTTGATTCTTCACTTACTTATCTATATCTTCCAGGAAGTAACTTTATCTTTCCTGACTGGGCTGAATTATAAATACTTTGCCAAGCTTAAATCACTTATCATAGCAGTTGCCCTCAAAGCTGCATCATAGGCTATGGTAAGACTCTGAAGTTTTGTTACCAATTCTGCAAGATCAGCACTTTCTACATTACCCAAATTGGTTTCCAAAGTTTGTCTAAAATCTTGATAGAGATTTTTCTTAGTTTCTAAGTGAGAAATCTGAGAACCAATTCCCCCCCTTTCAGCAGAAATGTAATTATAAATATTATCAAGCTTTCCTATAAATTCTTGAATGTTATACTGTTCTTTTTTATAATCAATATTATTATTAGCTTGAAGAGTCCTTTTTAAAGCAAAAAGAGTTTCAAAAAGTCCAGAATCCATAAAAATTTCTTGACCATTTTTTCCTAGAGTAATTGCCATATCTTTGTCATATCCTATTTCTAAATCTTCAACAGAACCATTATAAATAATTTTCTCTATTATCTCTCCATCAGGCAAAGTCTCTCTTATTATTTCAAAAGGTTTTTCCCCTGGAGAATATCCGCTTGTTTTTTTACCAGCAAAAAGATATTTTTCTCCAAGTTGAGAATTGGCAAGGGAAAGGATAACTGAAATTATACCATCTATTTCATTCGCAATTGCTTGTCTTGATTGAGCATTCTGAGTATCGTTTGCTGCCTGAATAGCGAGTACCTTTGCTCTGGCAATTAAATCCTGAACATTCCCCAATGTTGATTCCTGAGATTTTAAAATACTTAGGCCATCATCTATAGCTTTTTGATATTTTTCTATATTGGAAATTCCTTGTTTATAATTAAGACTTACAACAACTGAAGAAGGATCATCTGAAGGACGAGTAAAATTTTTTCCTGAGGAAATTTTAAGCTGAATGAGATTTATCTCTGAAGAAAGACGATTTAAATCTGCTAAAATGCTTCTAAACTTTGTATTAAACCCTATCCTCATTTTTTACCTCTTTAATTATCTTTTTGCATTAAGCAAGGTTTCAAACATATCCTCAACCGTGGTTAAAATCTTAGCAGAAGCCACAAAAGCCTGCTGATACTTTATTAAATTTGCCATCTCTTCATCTAAAGAAACACCAGATATGCTCTCTTTTATACTTTTTAGCTGAGAAAGAAGAGTTTCTAAGAAGTTTTTACTATCTTTAACAGATTGAGTTGCAGAACCTACTTCTCCGACTATACTGGAATAATAATCCTGAAGGGTTGAGTAGTTTAAAGAAGGTCTTGTTACTGTTGCAGAATCTGCAATAGCCTGAGCAGTTCTGTTATCTCCTCTATCAAGTGTATATCCTCTAAGGGTATTTATAAAGCTATAATTATAAGGTGCCTGGTTATAGGTTATCCCATCGTATAATTCGTCCTGAATAATAAAAGTTTTTGTCTTATAAAGTCCTGTTGTTTCAATAATTAGTCTTCCGTTTCTGTCAAGACGAGCAGAAAGTCCATATTTTGCATTTTCAGCGGAATTTATCTCTTTTAAAAGAGAAAAAATGGTCCCCCCATTTGCTATTATCTGATCAAGATTTATTCTAAAAGGCTCATTATTTATAAGATCCCCACTTTTATCAAAAAGATAAAAAGAAAGGAAATCGGTCTTTGTAGGATTAAAATTAAATCCTTCAAAACCCGTTATTACCCTTTCTTCTTTACTTCCATTCCATCTAAAGGTAGGAATATACATAGCTTCGTTTTTTAATAAATCAACAAAGCTGTTTCCTGAACCTCCATAATTTTCTCCTATCTCAAATCCATAAACTATTGTTTGATTGGGTTCAAGGACTAAAACCATCTTTCCATCGGTATCTATATAGGCTCTCAGAAAGGGAAGATTATTTAATTTATTGAGAATTTCTTGCAAACTGTCAGAGGAATTTACATCTATTTCGTAGGCATTTAAAGTGCTATTCCAAGCTATTCCCTGATCTATTAAATCAACAGGAGGAGATTTTATTACATTCCCCTTATTATCATAAAGTCTTATATAGAGTTTACTAATATCAAAAGTTTGAGAAGGATCAACTGTTCCAGAGCTTTTAAATATCCCAAAAAGTGGTTTTTCACTTCTAAAAGCGGTTAAATCCATTCTTCCTGAGGCTATCAATTCTGGTTTTGTAGCAAGTAGCTGGTTTACTCGAAAATTAGCTGGATCTGAACCTACAAAAAAGATATTAATTCCGGTTGCTAAAAGTATCCCTGAGGTATCATTGGAAAAGGCAAAAGAATATCCATCTTGAGCTTGAAAAACAAGCCTCCCATTCCTCACCAAAGCTCTTACATCATTAGCAGTACCAAAACCTACTTCTCTTAAGGTCGAATTTATTTTATCTACTAAATCATTTAAAATTGCATTTACATTTAATCCTTCTAAAGATACTTTAACAGGGGTTATTTTGCCTGTAGGATCTTTAACCCAGATATAGAAAAAACCCGTAAGCCCTGTGCCATCAGGAGTTTTTGAAAGATTCAAAAAATAAGGAAGTTCTTTAATATACTGATTTACCCAGTAGGCTCCTTCTAATTCCTTTTCGTAAAAAACCAAACCCACTCCCTGAGTATGGAGTTCATTTACTGCTTTGATAAGCTCTTCTCCAAAAAGCTTAAGTCTTCCTGCAAGATTAAGCTCGGTTACTCTTCTCTGATAGATGGGATCATCAAAGGAACCAAAATTTATTTTAGATGGGTCTGGAGAGGTTATAGAAAAACTAAGTTTTCCAGGACCTCTATATTTATCTTCAATAAATAATCTTCCGTCTTTAATATAGGCTTCTACTGTATAGTTAAAAGCTGATTCTATGGCATCAAGCAAATCCCTCACAGTGCTTCCTGAAGAAACGGTAAAGCTTCCTGATATATTATTTCCAAAGTGATCAGTTCCAGAAAAACCAAAAGTATCTCCTACAAAAAGACCAAAATCGCTTACAAAATTATCGCTTTCCCCTATTAATTTTCCTGAATTATTAAAAACAACTTTATTTCCTGAAACATATTCGTAGTTAAATTCATCTGAAAGTTGTTCTAAAAGTCTTAACCATCCCCCTAATTCCCCTGAACTTACTTCTTTACTGGTTAAGGGTATTTTTTCTCCCTTTGTACTAACCCAATAAATATCAGTTCCTGAGACCTCAAGTTTCCATGTTCTTCCTAAATCAACTAAATTAAAGCCTTTCCCAAGAACTATATTATAAGCTCCTTCTTTGGTTTCAAAGTATTGAATGGAGGCAAGTTGAGATAACTCACCTATAAGTTTATCTCTCTGGTCTCTCAAGTCATTGGCTGATTTCCCCCCTGTTTCCATAGCTGAAATCTGTAAATTTAATTGGGCAATTTGAGAACTTAAAGTATTTATTCTATCCACAATGGTTTTTAATTTAAGTCCAATCTGGGTTTCCAGATCCTGTAAACCTTTAAATTTAGCTTCCAAAGCTTCAACAATAAGTTTTCCAGTTTCTATTATCTGAGTTCTTGCAGAAAGATTTTCAGGATAATTAGAAAGATTTTGCCAGGCTGTCCAAAAATTTTGTAATATCTGCACAAGACCGCTTTCATTTACAACTTCATTAAAAAAGGTCTCTAAAATGGTCATTCCTGTTTCTTCCGCTAAAAAAAGTCCATAGTCTGTTCTTTTTAAATTGATATTTTTCTCCAAAAAGGCATCAAAATAACGCTGGATCATTTCTATCTTTACACCACTTCCAATAGGACCTACAGGAGAGGGACTCGAAGGATAGGTAGTTTCTATAGGTTTTTGTCTGCAGTAGGCTTCATTACTTACATTAGCTACATTATGGCTGACTACTTGGGTGGCAGTTTGAAAGGTAAGTAAGGCATTTTTTGCTATATTTAGAGCTGCTGTTAGTCCTGCCATAATCTATGCTGACTTAGAAATAATTTGAGGATTCATTTTTACAACCCTTTTTCCATAAAACTCTCTTTCATAAAGGATTTGAGTCAAAAATCTGTAAGCTTCTTCAACGAAATTAAGTCCTGCCTCAATGATTTTTTTATTTCTCTCGTTAATATGAATTATTTCCTTTAAAATTTCTTCTTCTTCAGGGGTAAGCTCTTGACCCCTTAAATAATTCGCAATTCTTGCTTTATAAGATGCCCATCTTAAGATTTCTTCAACTGCACCATTTATAAGTGCGTCTTTTTCTTTTTCTAAAACTTCCTTTAATTCAAGAAGCTCTTTTCTTACCATAAATTTTTTCCTCCTTCTTTATTTATTATCGGCATTATTGATTCTATATTTAAAATGGGCATTCTTTAAAAGGCTTCCATATAAATAATCGCCTAAGCTACCCGGTCTTCCTGAAACTGCCCGGGCTATTTCCTGATAAAGATAGTCTTGAAAAATTTTTCTTTCTAAAGTTTCAGGAAAGAAATTACTTTTAATAATAGTATCATCAAGTCCTTTTAAAATTTCATACCAAATTAGGGATTCAAACTCTGAGCAAACTCTTTTTAAAGCAGTTTTTGGATCTTTTTTACTTAAATTGATAAGTTCACTTAAATTCTGATAATAGATTCCATAATTTTTCATAGTTGACTCCTCTTAAATAATTATCAATTCAGCTTGTAAAGCACCTGCTGCTTTTATAGCCTGCAAAATAGAAATAAGTTCTGTAGCTGTTGCTCCAACTGCATTAAGTGCTCTTACCAACTCTCCAAGTGTTGCTCCTTCTTCTAAAATAACAACCTTAGCCTTTTTTTCCTTTGCAGTTATCTCTGTTCTTGGGACTACTACTGTTTCTCCTGGAGAAAAGGGATAGGGTTGGTATACTTCAGGGTATTCTCTAACTTCTATGCTTATATTTCCGTGAGCTATAGCCACTTTAGAAATTCTAACATTTTCTCCTATTACCACTGTGCCTGTTCTCTCATCAATAACCACCTTTGCTGGTGTATCTGGTGAAATTTCTATGTTTTCAAGCTCAGCCAAAAGTTTTACTTCTTTATCTTTGTAGATGGGAGGAATTATAAGTTCAATATTGCGGTTATCTTTTGGTTGAGCATAATTTCCTTTTAAGTAAATATTAATAGCTTCAGCAACTTTATAAGCTGTTGAAAAATCAGGTTCCTTTAAAGATAAAGTTATCCTTGGTGAAAAATCCATCTCTTCTTTTTTGATTATTCTTTCAATTTCTTCAGGAGTTCCTTGAGGCAAAACATTGGGTTTTAAACCATTCTCTACAGGTCTTTCTACTATTGCACCATTTGGAATCTTTCCTGCTGTGGGGTGGGCTGTTTGTATCCTTGCACCAACTCCTTCTGCTGCAATTCCTCCGAGAGAGATAGGACCCTGAGCAAGGGCATAAACTTTTCCATCTGGGCCTAAAAGTGGAGTCAAAAGAAGTGTCCCACCTTGCAAACTTTTAGCATCACCAAGGGAAGAAACCTCAACATCTATTCTCTGACCAGGCATAGCAAAAGGAGGAAGATAAGCTGTAACAAGAACTGCAGCTACATTTTTAAGAATGATCTGCTCTTTAGGAACTTTTATTCCAAATCTTTCAAGCATATTTACTACTGATTGAACTGTAAATTTACTCAATACACCATCTCCTGTTCCTTTAAGTCCAACTACAAGCCCATATCCTATTAAATAATTTCCCCTTACTCCCTCTATATCAACTATATCCTTAAGCCTTGCACAATAACCTGAAGCAGTCAAAAAAAAACTTAAAATTAAAAAAAATATTTTTAGGTTTCTCATTTTCCTATCCTCCTAAAAAGGCCAGAAAATATGTAAAAGTCTGGTAATAATTCCTGGGCCACTTGCAACTTCACTTGTAGGTCCCTTACCACTGTATTCTATATAGGCATCAGAAATCTGAGTTGAGAGAATGGAATTATCATAACCTATGTCTTCTGGTCTTATTATTCCTGTAAGAGTGATGTATTCAAGGTCATTATTTTTCTTAATAGCTCTTGTTCCTTGAATAATCAAGTTTCCGTTAGGCAAAACCTTAATTACCCTTGCTGTCATGGTAGCTAAAATTCTACTTTCTCTCGATGTACCACCCTGACCAGTTGTTGAAGTCTTTAAATTTCCATCAAAAAGGTCAGAAGGATTAGCATCCTTAAATACTCCTTCAATTCTATTTTCAAATCCCAATAATTTATTTATTCCTGCTTTAGCAGAACTACTTTTGGCAGTTTGCTGTTTTACTGAGCTTGAAGTTTGATAGGTTTCAACAATTTTTATAGTAACTACATCTCCCACATTTCTTGCCCTTAAATCTGAAAAACTAATAGCAACCCTACTATCTTTATATAAAGAACCTTTACTTAAAGTTTGTGGAACTTCATAAGGTATATCTACACTGGGAGGAGGGGGAGGAGGCGGCGGAGTTTTAGGATTATATTCAAAACATCCGTAAAGATAAAGCAAAAAAGATAAAAAAATTAAGAACTGTATATTTTTAATCATTAAAGCGCCACCTCCACTTCCTCTGAAGAAATTACCTTACCCCATAAAATTTTTTTACTACTTATATTTTTAACTTTTATTTCTGCTCCCTCCCTTCCATCCTGAAGTGCAAGCCCTTTTGCTTTTACCACAAAATTTTTGCCTCTTACCACTATATAAACTATCTGATTTCTTCTAATGATTACAGGTCTTTCAATATGGGAATATCTAAGAATAGTTCCTGCCTTAAGGCTCATTCTCAACTGTTTCCCTAAAGCTGAATTTTTATCTAAAATTACATCTTGGGGAAGTCTTGAAAGAGGCTTTAATTCCATAGTTATATCTTCTTCACTTAATATAGCTTTATTAAGAACTGGTCTTTTAAGAACCATCACTGGGACCTTAGCCTCTACATAACCCCAAATTTTTACCTTTTCGTAAAAATCCCCGTTTTTAAATTCTAAGATAAGAAGGTTAGAACCCAATTTAGGATGAGCAATAAAACTTGCTTTATAGGAAAGATTTTTTGGAATACTTATCGATTCAGGTTCTATCCTTAATCTTTCAACATAAAATTCTCCTTTAATCCATGGAATTTTTTTCTTAATCTCCTCTAAAAATATATTTTTAAAATCTTCAGGAGTATAGATTTCTTCTGAAAAGCAAATATTTATTTTAAAAATAACCATTAAAAATATATAAAAAACAGCTAATTTTTTCATTCCTTACCTCTTAAGATTATTTGCCATCTCAAGAAGGTTATCTGCAGTAAGAACAGCTTTAGAATTAGCTTCATATGCCCTTTGAGTAATAATCATTTTTACCATTTCTTCTACCACATCCACATTTGACATTTCTAAATATCCCTGAGCTATAGTTCCAAAACCATTCTGTGCGGGAACTCCCTCTATTTCATCTCCTGCTGCATCAGAAGCTTTAAAAAGGTTTCTTCCTACTGCATAAAGTCCTGCAGGATTGGGAAAATCGTACAAAAGTATTTGACTTTGGGCTAAAACATTTCCATTTGAATCAAGGGCTGTAATTATACCATCCTGAGTAACCTCAATTTTTACTGTCCCTGTGGGAACAGTAAATTCAGGATAAAGTCTTGCTCCATCAGCAGTAACTATATATCCATCTCTGTCTATTTTAAAATTTCCTGCGCGTGTATAATATTCCTCTCCTCCAAGAGTCACTTTAAAAAAACCTCTTCCCTCTATAGCGAGATCAAGTTCATTATTAGTAAGCTGATATTCTCCTTGAGTAAATATTTTAGCTACAGCCACTGGTTTTACTCCAAGTCCCACCTGCATACCAACAGGAGTAAGAGTACCCTCTGAAGTTAAAGCACCTGGGAGTTTTAAATTTTGATAAAAAAGATCCTCAAAATCAACTCTACTCTTTTTGAATCCTGGAGTATTAACATTGGCAAGATTATTGGCAATAACATCTAATTGAAGCTGTTGACCCTGCATGCCTGTTGCTGCACTCCAAAGTGCTCTAATCATAATTCCCTCCTTATCTCTGAGCAGTAGTTATTAATCTTTCCGTTTCTTCATCTAAACTTTTAATAGATCTCTGAACCGCTTCAAAGGTTCTGTGAATCTCTATAAGATTTGCCATTTCCCTTATGACATTTACATTAGACTTTTCTATATATCCCTGTTTTATTTCATAATTTTCAGCTACTCTCTCTTGTGCCCCTTCTGAAATATAAAGATTCTCTCCCAGTTTTTTTAACTTGCTGTAATCATTAAAAGTAACCACATCCAGTCTTCCAATTTCTGTCATATCTATGGATAGAATACCTTCTGGAGAAACCTGAAGTTTTGAATTTTCCATAGTAATATAACCTTCCCTTGTCATTCCAGGATCAACAATAACAGGTGTTCCATTTGCAAGAACTGGATAACCTTCAGGTGTCACCAGTCTTCTCTGAGTATCTAAAGTAAAATTACCTGCTCTGGTATAGGCTATTCCATTGGGTGTTTGAATCTTAAAAAAACCCTCACCTACTATAGCTAAATGTAAAGGATCTCCTGTGTATTCCAAAATTCCCTGCTCTTTTCTAATAAAAGGCTGAGTTTCTTTATAAATTTTTTTATATTTAGGACCTATTTTTTTCATTAAAACTTCAATAAAAGCTATGTTATCAGCTTTATAACCAGGAGTGTCAACATTTGCCAAATTATTTACAGTAACTGTTAGCCTTCTATCCATTAATTGAGCTGCTTCAAGTGCTTCTAATAATCCCAAATGGGGGTTTATTCTGATCTCACCCATAGTAAACTTTTTTTCAAAGTAGTTATTTTATTTTTATCAAAATCTATGCCCAAAAATAAAAATATCTTAGCTTTTGCATTAAGAGATTCAAAAAAGGATTTAAATACCTAATAGGAATTTATTTCCTAATTAAAAAATTAAAAATGAAACTTTTTCCTTGTCAAAATTTTGACTAAGGCCAAAAAATGATCGGTTATTAGAATTCTCCACCTATTTGGAAATTAAAATTGCTTGAGTCTTCATCAGGTTTTCTATTTATGTTATATCCCCATTCTATTCTGAGTGGACCAAAGGGAGAAAGCCATCTCAATCCCACTCCTACACTCTGTCTAATATCTGAAGTCTGAAAACCGGTTTTTAAATCCCAAACATTCCCCATATCAAAGAAAATAACCCCGTTTAAATTGACGTTTTTTACAAGAGGAAAAATGAGTTCTGTCTGGAGATAAAACATCCTTGTTCCACCGATTTTTTCTCCTGTTTTTGGATCCTTAGGAGATATATCCCCATATTTAAATCCTCTTACCGACCTTAAACCTCCAAGAAAAAACCTTTCGTAAACGGGAACCTTCTTTGCTCCCCCTTCTGTTATATAACCATAACCAAGCCCTATATCTCCTGTAAGTGAAAAAACGGGAAAATAAACACGATGTTCTCCTTCTAATTTAAAGAATTGGCTTTCTCCTCCAAGGTATTCTCCAGCATACTCAGTATCAATCTTATGATACCATCCCTTTGTAGGTAAAAAGTATCTGTTTCTCGAATCATAAATAATTCCCAATTGTAAAGCACTGGTAATGTTTATATCCTTTGATTCAAGAATTATTTGGGCAACGTTCTCAGAAAGATCCTTTAATTTAGTATCATCATACCTATATCCAATATAAGCTGAAAGTTCAGAAGTAAAACCATATCCAAATCTGATAGAACCTCCTTTGCTATTTTTAGTAAAGTCAGTGTACTGAATTTCATAGTTATATAGGGACCATCCCATAGAATAGCGAGAATCTTTAAAATAGGGATCAAAAAAATTAAGAGCGTATCTCGTAGTTCTTGTTCCAAGTCTTGCAGATAAAGTAACCCTCTGTCCTTTACCCAAAAAATTTCTTTCTGTAATATCTCCCATTATAACAAATTTGTCATAGGAACTATAGCCACCTCCTATAGCAAAGGAACCTGTAAGCATCTCCTTTACTTTGACCTTTAAATTTAGTTCTTCTTCTTTAGCCCCCTTTTCTTTGTCAATTTTAACTTCCTCAAAATATCCAAGCCTTCTCAATCGTCTTTCACTTTCTTCAACACGAGAAGCACTATAAGGCCAGCCCTCTGCTATTTTAAATTCCCTTCTAATAACCTTATCTCTTGTCTTAGTATTTCCTTCAATCTCAATTCTTCCTATATAAACCACTGGTCCTTTATTAATATCAAAGGTTACATTTACTAATTTGTTTTTAGGATCTTTATCTATTTTTGTATCTACCTTTGTATAGGCATATCCATAATCAGAAAAAAGATGGATAAGAATTGATTCATCTTCTTTTAAAGTTTTAAGACTGAAAACCTTTCCTGATGAAGTTTGGATCTTTTTATAGATTTTTTCTTCTGGAAATAAGTCTTGATTTATCTTTACCTTTCCTACTTTATATTGAGGTCCTTCTTCAATAGGAATTTTTATAATTACACCATCTGGTTCTTCCTCCACTATAGGATCACCTATTTTCATATCTATATAACCTTTATTTTTATAGGCTGTTTCTATCTTACCGAGGTCTCTATAAAGAAAGGCTATATTATATACTCCAGGTTCTGCTAAAGGTTCTGGACGGATAAAAGCTCTAATGTATTGGGTTATTTTTTTGACAGGTGAAAAAACAGTCTTTTCTGAAATAGAAAGATAGCTCTTCAAATCTCTATCAGAAAAGGCTTTATTCCCTATAAATTCAATTTGTTTTATGTATTTCTTTTCTCCTTCTTTAATATTAAAAACTAATTTTATTTGAGCAGGTGGTGCCTTTTCAGTCTCAACAGAAACTTGTGTTCCCAAATATCCAGATTGTTCATAATACATTTTTATAGCCTCTAAGGCTTTATCAAGTTCTTTTGGAGTAACAATTTGTCCTTCTTTAATTTCCACTATTTTTAAAAGATCCTCAGTTTTTATCTTTTTATTCCCTTTAAAAACTATTTCTTTAACTGACGGATTTTCTTTAACCTCAAAAGTAACAATTACCCCTTTTGTACCCTCATCAATCTTTAATTCCACATTTTCAAAATAACCCATTTTATAAATGTTTTTCAAATCTTCATTTAGTTTCTTAAGATCAAAAATGTCCCCTTCCTTGGTTTTTATATTAGGCAAAATAACATCTTCTCCTATTCTTAAATTCCCGGCAATCTGAATTTTCTCAATTATCTTTCTTTTTTCTAAAACACTTTTTATTAACTTAAAAGTCTCATTTACAAGATCACCTATATTCTCCTTTTTTCCCGTAACATAAAAATAATAAGGTTCTTTTTTGTCAAATTGATAAAGCTTCCACTCTATACTGAGATTATCCTTAATAGTTATTATTTTAAGTTCTGCAATACCATTATAAGTTCCTGCTTTTAAAAAGTTAAATGCTTCTTCTTTGGAAAATTTTTTTATCTCAAGATTTGTTCCTTCCTGGGACAAAATTTTTTGTAAATTTTCAAAATAGGTTTTTAAAATCTCCTCTGGTAAATAGTCTCCATAGGTTTTTGTTGAATAAATGAGAAGTTGAAAATTTTCTGCTAAAAGAATTTTAGAGGAAAAGAAAAAAAAGAGAAAAAAAAGGAAAAATCCTATTCTCCTCAAGATAGAGTCTCTCATTTTAGGTATTTTCTAATTTTACCAAAAAACCTTTTTTTAGCAAAAATATTTTATCCATTTTTTTAGCTAATTCCCAGTTGTGAGTTACCATAATTATAGTAACCCCAAATTCTTCATTTATCTTTAAAAATATTTCTACCACTTCTTTTGCGCTTTCCTGATCAAGATTACCTGTTGGTTCATCAGCTAAAAGTAGAGTTGGATTTAAAAAAAGCGCCCTTGCAATGGCTACCTTCTGTCTTTCTCCTCCAGAAAGTCTAAAGGGTTTGTGGTTTTCTTTTCCTGAGAGACTAAGCTTTTCAAGAAGTTCATATGCTCTTTTTAAACAATTTTCTTTTTTCCACTGAGATATAAGCCCAGGTAAAATTATATTTTCTATTACTGTGAATTCTGGAATAAGATAATGGAGTTGAAAAATAAATCCTATGTGTTCCCTTCTCAGTTTTAATAATATTTCCTCATTGTTATAATCTAATTTTTTTCCAAAAAAGTAAATTTCACCAGAGGTGGGATAATCAAGAGTGCCTATAATATTTAAAAGGGTGGTTTTACCTACCCCAGAAGGTCCAACTACAGCAATCTTATCCCCTTTTTGAACCTTAAGATTTATCCCTTTTAATACCTCAAGTTCTCCCTGAGGATAAAAGTATTTCTTTTTTATATCTCTAAGTTCTACAATAATATTATTTTCTTCCATAAAGTTTTATCCATATCTCAAAATTTCTGCGGGAATTATTTCAGAAGCTTTTTTGGCAGGATATAGGCAAGCTAAAACACTTATAAAAACTGCAACCACATTTATTATAAAAATATCTAAAATTTTTAATTTCACAGGCATATATTCGACAGGATAAACCTCACTGGGAAGTTTTATTACAGGATAATGAGAAAGGAGTATGCAAAGAGAGCTACCCAATATTAAACCTGCCATGACTCCTATTAAAGAAAGAATTAAACCACAGAAAAAGAAGATTTTTAAAATGCTTTTCGAAGAAACACCAAGGGCTCTCAAAATAGCAATATCCATTTTTTTCTCGGAAACAAGCATAATCATAGCTGCAATTATGGTAAAAAGAGAAACTGTTACCATAAGAGTTAATACCACAAAAAGTCCCAGTTTTTCCATTTTTAAAGCAGCAAAAAGATTTCTGTTCCACTCCTGCCAATCAAATATGTGAACACCAAAATCCAAATGAGAAAGAATACCTCTTTTGAATTCTTCTGATTTAAAGGGATCTTTAAGTTTTATTTCCAAGGAATAATTATTAGGTTTAAATTTCTGAGAAAACAAGTTAAAGGAAGTAAAGACAAGGTTGAGATCATAGTCGTAAACGCCTGTTTCAAAAGTTCCTGCTACCACAAAAGTGGTTATTTTAGGAAAAAATCCAAAGGGTGTATAAAAACCCTCTACGCTAATAAATCTTATTTTTTCTCCTAAGCTAAGACCAAGTCTTTCTTTCAGTTTTTCACCTATTATAATAGGCAACGCTCCTTTTTCATTATTTAAATAGGTAGCTTCAATTTTAAATTTTTTAAAGCCTCTTTCTTTTTTTAAACTTTCTAAATTGGTAGCTTTCAAAATAATTCCTACAGGATTCCCTGAAAAAATTATTAAACCCTGTAAACTTGAAGTTTCCTGAATACTTATAATTTCCTTAGGAGGTATCTCCTTTTTTATGATTTTAAAAAGGTTTTCTCTTATCTTGGGGTTTCTATAGGTTATGCTTAAATGGGGATTTAGGCTTAAAATTTTTTCTGAAACAGCCTCTTTGAAACCTGTTATTACAGAATTAACAACTGTTAAAGCACCTACGCTTAAAGCAACCCCAATAATAGAAATTAAAGAGATGATACCTGTAAATCTTTCTCTTTTTGGAGAAAAAACATATTTTAAAGCTATCCAAAATTCCCAGTTCAAATTTAAAAATTTCATTATTTATATGTCTTCTTTTTTTCTTAAGTGAGGAAATAGTATAACTTCTCTAATAGAGGGGCTATCTGTAAAAATCATAACCACCCTGTCTATTCCTATACCTTCTCCTGCACAAGGAGGCATACCATATTCTAAAGCCCTTAAAAAATCTTCGTCTATTTCTGGAGGAATTTCCTCATCTACTTCTCTTAATTTTAATTGCTCCTCAAACCTTTTCCTCTGATCCCTGGGGTCATTCAATTCAGAAAAGGCATTGGCAATTTCTTTTCCACCCATATAAAACTCAAATCTATCTACAAATTCTGGGTTTTCATCATTTCTTCTTGCAAGTGGAGAAACCTCAACAGGAAATTTAATTACAAAGGTGGGTTGGATAAGTTTTGGCTCAACCAGTTCTTCAAAAAGCTTGGTCCACCACTTCCCAATTCTAGGATCCTTTAAATTAAGTTCTACACCCTTTTGCTTAGCAAAGTTTAAAAGTTTTTCTCTATCATTTAAAATCTCCGGAGGTACTTCTCCTAACTCAGTTAATGCTTTCAAAAATTCTATTCTCTTCCAAGGAGGAGTAAGATCTATTTCTTGTCCTTGATAGGTTATAATTGGACTACCTTTAATCTCTAAAGCTAAACCGTAAAACAATTCCTCTGTTCTTTTCATAAGATCTTCATAGGTAGCGTATGCCTCATAAAATTCAAGCATGGTAAATTCTGGATTATGTTTACTTGAGATACCTTCATTTCTAAAGTTTCTATTTAATTCAAAAATCTTTTCAAAACCTCCCACCAGAAGCCTTTTTAAATATAGCTCAGGAGCAATTCTAAGATAAAGGTTCATATCTAAAGCATTGTGATAGGTTATAAAAGGTCTTGCAGTTGCACCCCCTACAATGGGTTGCATCATTGGAGTTTCTACTTCTAAAAAACCCTCGGAAATAAAATAATCTCTTATATAATGAATAATTTGTGTTCTCATCCTAAAAATTTCCCTCACCCTTTCATTCATTATTAAATCTAAATATCTCATTCTGTATCTAAGTTCTGTATCTCTTAAACCATGATATTTTTCAGGAAGAGGTCTTAAGGCTTTGGTAAGAAGTTTTAAAAACTTTACCAAAATGGTTATTTCACCTGTTTTAGTTTTAATAAGCCTTCCTTTAACTCCTATAATATCTCCAATATCAACGTATTTCTTAAAAAAATTAAAATCCTCTTCTGATAATTCGGACTTAGCAATTAAAATTTGGATTTTATCTGTTTCATCTTGTATATGAGAAAAAATAATTTTACCCATTTCTCTTTTAGTCATAACTCTACCAGCTACAGAAAATTCAAGTTCCCTTTTCTCAAGCTTCTCTGCGGGTATATCTTTATAAATTTCTTTTAAATATTTAGCTCTATCCTTAGGACGAAAATCATTGGGATAACCTTTAATCCCCATCTTTTCTATAGCAGATAATTTCTCGTATCTTACCTTTATAATCTGATGGTCCTCTAACATCAAAAAACCCTCCTGAAAAGAAAAAAATTTCTATCCTATTTTATTACGAAAATACCTTTTTCCAACTCTCAATCTTCTTTTGCTCTTGGATGAGCTTTGAGATAGGTTTTTAAAAGATATTCATAATTAACTTTAGTGTAGACCTCTGTAGTGGTAATGGATGAATGCCCAAGCATTTCCTGAATACTTCTTAAATCAACCCCTGCATTTAAAAGATGAGTAGCAAAGGCGTGTCTCAAAATATGAGGATGTAAATAGAATAAACCCCATTTTTTTCCCCATTTTTTAATAATATATCTTATCCCCCTTTCACTTAATTTTTCCCCTTTAAAATTTAAAAAAACATAAGGGCTTTTCTTTTTTAATTTTAAAAGAAACTCTTCTCTTATTTTTAGATATTCTTTCAGTGCTTTCATAGCCTTTTTACCAAAGGGAACAATCCTTTCCTTTTTACCTTTTCCTAAAACTCTTATTATTTGCAACCCAAAATTAATCTGATCTATAGTTAAATTAGCTATTTCACTCACCCTTAAACCACATCCATAAGCAATTTCTAAAAGGGCTCTATCCCTAATATTTAAAAATCTATCCTCCCCTTCTAAATTATCTATAAAATTATTTAGTTCTTCCTCTGTGGGAACTAAAGGTATCTTTTTAGAAATTTTTGGGTTTGAGAAATAGATAAATAAATTTTTTTTAATTTTTTTTTCTTTCAATAGATACTTTAAAAAACTACGAATGCTACTTAGTTTTCTTGCGATAGTAGTGGCAGATTTTCTTTCTCTTTTGAGAGAAAAAAGATAGAATCTAATATTAAAAGGTTCTAAAGAATCCAAAGAACTAATCTTTTGGGTTTCTAAAAAATTTAAAAAATCTTCTAAATCCCTTTTATAACTCTTTATAGTATTAAGTGAATAGTTTTTTTCAATACTTAAGTAATTTAAAAAATCCTTCAAAAATTTTTCAATCACTGTAGAAGTTCTTTTATTTTCAAAAATAAGTCATTTATACTAAAAGGTTTAAGTATCACTCTATTACTTGGAAGCTCAGCTAATCCAAATATATCACCAGTTAGAAAAATTACATCTATATTAGGAAATTTTTGCTTTAAAATCTGATACAACTCTCCTCCCTTTATGTCTGGAAGATGAAGATCACTTATCAATAAATCCGCTCTTTCAATTTCTGAAAGATTTTCTTTAACTTCTTTACCTGAAGAAAAGACATAAACCTTATATCCTTCTGTTTCAAGAATTTCTTTTAAATTTTTTCTTGTTTCTTCTTCATCTTCTACCAATATAATATAAGTTTCTTCAGGTTTCTTTTTTTCTTTTTCAATTTTTTTAACCTCTACTAAAGGTACATAAACCTTAAAGATAGTTCCCTTACCTACTTCACTTTCAACTTCGATTTTTCCTCCTATATTATTTATATGACTTTTTACCAAAAATAAACCTAATCCACTGCTTTTTTCTTTGGTGGTAAAGAATGGTTGAAAGATTTTATCAAGGTATTCTTCAGGGATTCCACATCCTGTATCTTTAATAAAAACTAGAAGATATTTTTTTCCTTCTTCTGTCTTTGTTCTTAAAATAAGGGATATAGTTCCTTCTCCTTCTATGGCATCCTTTGCATTACTTATAAAATTCAGAAATATATATCTCCAGAAAGATTCATCTCCTGGAACCCAAGCTGAAGAGAGGTAATTAAAATCAAGCTGAATAAAAATGTGAGAACCTGCTATAAGCTGAAACAATTCTAAATTATTTTTCATAAAACTTATAATTTCTGTTCTCTTCTCTTCTATTTCTCTAAATTCCTTGGTATAATCTAAAAGCAGTTTATTTAAATCAATCCATGAGGATAAGGTCTTTTCTGTTAAATTGAGATATTTCTTTATTTTCTGTGGATTATTTAAGTTTTTTTCTACGTCTTTAAGATAATTTCTAACCTGCTGTAATATATTATTAAAATCATGAACCATACTTTTTAAGAAACTTCCAAAACTCTGGGTTTTATGAATACTGTCCAGTCTTTGTCTTAAATCTAAAAATTCTGTAACATCCATACCTGTTATAACTAAAATCTTTTCCTCATCAATATCCTTCATAGCAAAACATTTTCCTAAATAAGTTTTGCTTTTTCCTTCCTTATTTATAAGATTCAGCATAATTTCCTCTTCTTTTTCTCCCACTAATACTTCATTAATTATCTTTTCTATCCCAAACTTTTCTTCTGAAGAAACTACAAGCTCTGTAAAGTTTTTATCTAATAATTCCTGCTTTGTATAACCCAGATTTTTTTCAAAAAAGCTGTTTAAATATTTTATCTTTCCCTTTTTAATAAATATTACTAAAAGAGGAAGATTTTCCAGTAATTTAAAATAGGAACTTTTATAGTAGGTCTCTTCATTTATATCTCTAACAAGAATTATAATTTTATCCTCGGAAAAATAATTGTATTCAATAAAATAGGATTTTTTACCTAAGGAAAGCGTTATTTTAATTTGAGGTTTTTCAGGGCTTAAATATTCTTTTACACAGCTTTCACAGGGATCTGAATATTGATGAAATAAAAAATAACAGGTGGGAGAAGAACTTAAATCTAGGTTAAAAATTTCTTTAGCTTTTTTGTTAGCATAAATTATAAAATATTCTCTATTAACAATTAATATTCCTGTATCAAACCTATCTAATATCTCGTCAAATCTTATTTCCATAAAGTAAAAAATCCTCCGCGCTATATATATCTATCGAACAAATGGATAAAAAGTTTAAAAAATTTTAGAATTTTATGTTTTAGAAGTTTTAAATTTGAAAACCAGAAGATAAGTATTGAAAGAAAACAAAAATAAATTATAAAAAAAGAGAGTTATCTGTAAACCCATTTTATTGGCTAAAAAACCTGCTAAAAAACTTCCTATAGGGTGCATCCCTAAAAAAGCTAAAATAAAAAGACTTATTATTCTTCCTCTTAATTGATCAGGAGTATTTTCTTGAAGATAACTATTAGCTACTGGAAAAAAATTGGTAAAAGAAAATCCTATTAAAAAACAAAAAACCAAAGTGGCATACCAATTTTTAATAAAATTTAAGCCCAGAAGACCTAAACTTAAAATTACAGTATATTTAAAAAGATGTTTTATTTCATCTTCGATTGGTTTTCTAAAAATTACTGAAGAGGCTCCAAATATAGCACCTAATCCCAGAATAGAAGATAGAAAAGCGAATTCCTTACCCCCTTTACCATGGATTTGATGAACAATAACAGGAAGTAAAACCATTACTGAGGCGCCAAACACTGTAAAAGTAGCAGTAGAAAAAATTATATTTAATATTTTCTTTTCTCTTTTTAAAAATTCATAAATCTCTCTGTAAGATCCTTTTATTTCTACTTTTTCTATTTTCTTAGTCTCTTTCTTTTTCTCGGTTTTTATAAAAAGTATTAAAAAAATAAAAAGAGGTATAAAACTAAGGGCATTAATATAGAAACATTGATATAAATTACCAGAGGAAATGATCAAACCTGCAAAAAATGGTCCTAATATGCGTGCAGTATTAAAAGATAAAGATTGAAAAGAAATGGCTTTAGTTAAAAATCTCATGGGAACTATTTCTGAAATAAAAACCTGTCTTAAAGGTGTATCTAAAGCCGATAAGCATCCAGATAAAAAGGCAAGAAAAGTAATCTGCCAAAAGGTTATTAATTTAAATTGGGTTAAAATACCTAATATTAGAGGAGGAAAGATTGAAAAAAAGGTAATCATACTAAGTAATTTTTTTCTGTCAAAAAGATCTATAAGAATCCCAGATATAAAAGTTAAAATAATTGTTGGAAAGGAACTAATAAAACTAAAGATTCCTAAATAAAGAGAAGACCAAGTAAGTTCATAAACTAACCAAACTTGTGCAGCGTTTTGAATCCAAGAACCTGTAAAGGATATAAAGTGCCCAATGATAAAAAGTCTAAAATTTTTGATTTTTAAAGGATTGTCTTCTAAATAAAACCTTGACTTAAAATTTTTCACCTCTTTAATATTAATGATTTTCTAAGGTTTAACAAGCACTTTTTAAAATTTAATTTTTTTAAAATTTTAAAAAATTTTAAAATTTACCCCTTTACAAAATTTTTTTTAGGTGTAGGTTGAAGTTATAAGAAAAACTTTTAAGGAGGTTTAAGTAACATGTTCAGAGGTAAGGTTAAGTGGTTTGATGAGAAGAAGGGTTATGGTTTCATTTCTAAGGAAGATGGTGGAGATGTATTTGTACATTACTCTGCCATCGAAATGCCAGGTTTCAAAACTCTTAGGGAAGGACAGATAGTGGAATTTGAAGTAGTCCAAGGTCCTAAGGGGGAACAAGCTTCAAAAGTAAGGATTTTAGATGCAGGTAGTCCCAGAAGATCTCAAAAAAGGGCTCCTAGGAAAGAACAGAGCTAAGTTTCTCAATTAAGCTAACCCGGGGAGGAATTCCTCCCCATTCTCATATTTTTTAATATTTTTATGAGGAGTTCTTTTTTTCTAATAAAACTAAGTTCTAAAAAACTGGCTTATTTAAAATTCATTCTCGAAGGTTATGATCATTTGGCAATTTTAAGTGTTCTTGATCCAAAAAAGGGGTTAGCAAAACTTCATTTTTTTAAAAATGAAAAATCTTTTGTAAAAGAAATATTGGAAGATTTAAAGACCGAACTTTCCCTTGAAATAATAGATATTTCCTGATAAAATATTTTTTAATGAAAATCCCAAGAGTTATGTCAACCCAACATCCAGATAATGTATCTATTCCATTTTTTGCTGAACATCCAGATATGTCAGGAGAAGACGAGATTCAGGAGGCTTATTATGCCTTTTCCCATCTTGGATGCGATGAACAAATGTGGGATAGTGAAGGAAAGGAAGTAGATGATTTTGTAGTAAAAAAGCTTCTCTCTAAATATCCAGCCTTTTTCAAAAACAAAAAATTAGGAAAAGATGTATTTATAACTCTAAGAATCCCCAATCCTACAGTAGAAAAAGAAGAAGCTAAAATTCTTGTAGAAGCTTTAGAAAGTATTCCTCGTTCTATGGATGCAGCCAAAGTTTTTTACGAAAGTCCCTCCCCACCCATCTTTGAAGTAATTCTTCCTATGACCACCTCAGCTAAGGAATTAAACAGAGTTTATTATTTTTATAAAAACTTTATTTCTGGAAAGCAATATCAAAAGATTTACGAAGATGATATTACTGTGGCTGATTGGGTAGGAGAATTTTTGCCTGAAAAAATAAATGTGATCCCTCTTTTTGAAGATGTAGAGACCCTTTTTAAGGTAGATAAAATTTTATCTGAATACCTGAAAGATAAAGACTTTAATTACTTAAGAGTATTTTTAGCCAGATCTGATCCTGCCATGAATTACGGAATGGTAAGTGCCATTTTAGCTATAAAAATTGCTCTCAAAAAACTTGAAAAACTTTCTATGGAAAAAGAAATTGAAATTTATCCTATTTTAGGAGCAGGAACTCCGCCCTTTAGGGGGAATCTTTCTCCTTATACCGTTGATAAAGTTCTTGCAGAGTATCCTTCTGTAGAAACCTTTACAGTTCAGTCTGCTTTTAAATATGATTTTCCCATAGAAGATGTTATTGCAGGTATTAAAAGGTTGAAAAATTTTGTTCGTTATCCTTTAGAGGAATTTGACGAAAATTTTTGCCAAAAAATTATAGAAAAGTTTTCTAAGGAATATCATACTCTTATTTCTGCCCTTGCTCCTGCCATAAACGAACTTGCCAAATATGTACCCAGAAGAAGAATGAGAAAACTACATATTGGTCTTTTTGGATATTCAAGAAGTGTTGGAGGGGTTACTCTTCCCAGAGTTATAAATTTTTGTGCTGCCTGCTATTCTATCGGACTTCCTCCTGAACTCTTAGGTGTAAATTGCTTAAATAAAGAAGATTTGAAAGATCTTAAAAGTGTTTATAAGAATCTGGAATACGATTTTTCCATTGCTCTGCAGTATTTCAATCCTAAATGCTTAGAGTTATTAAATGAAGAAGAAAAAAATAAAATTGTAAAAGCTCTGGAAATTTTAAATTCTCTTAATATAAAATATACAGTTAATATGGAACATAAAGAAGTGACTACAAATATTTTAAAGAATTTGAAAAAAGGGGTAACCTCAAACTTAAGCGAACTTCTTCTTGAGGGAGCCTATTTAAGAAGATTTTTGGGTTAAATTTTTAATCCTTAAAAAAATCGGGAAACTTTAGCCTTTTCTGAAAGGCAAGATTAGAAAGTTGTCTTAGCAAATGGTCAGCAAGTACAATTCTTACCATAGCTTCTATTACCGGAACAATCCTTGGAATTGCAGAAATATCGTGTCTTCCGCCTACTGAAATTTCAACCTCTTCTTTTTTTTCATTAATAGTTTTTTGAATCTTTCTAATGCTTGGAATGGGTTTAACAGCAACTCTCATAATTATGTCCTGTCCTGAAGAAATTCCTCCAAGCATACCTCCTGCATCATTTTTTAAAAATCCCTGAGGACTTATGGGATCGTTATTTTCAGATCCTTTCATATAAGCAACTCTAAAACCCGCACCCATTTCTATACCCTTTACTGCCCCTATGCTACAAATAGCTTTTGCAAGATCAGCACTTAATTTATCAAAAACTGGTTCTCCCAATCCAGCAGGAACACCTCTTGCAAGAACCTCAACTATTCCTCCCAGTGAATCCCCTTCTTCCTTAGTTTTCTCAATCTTTTCACACATTTTTTCATAGGCTTTCATATCTGGACAGAATAGATGATTTTTATAAATAGCTTCTAAATTCCTTTCCTTAGCCTCAATTCCTCCGAGAGCAATAGTGTAAGCTATAACCTCAATTCCATATTCTTCTAATATTCTTTTTGCAACAGCTCCTGCAGCAACTCTTGCCACAGTTTCTCTTCCGCTACTTCTGCCTCCACCTCTGTAATCTCTGTAACCTCCATATTTTATAAAATAAGTAAAATCAGCATGCCCTGGCCTAAATATATCTTTAATTTTTTCATAAGTTGAGGAATCAACATCTACATTGTAAATTAAAAGAGCTATAGGTGTCCCTATGGTATAACCTTGAAAAACTCCTGAAAGGATTTCTACCTTATCTTTCTCCTTTCTCGGAGTCTGACCAAGAGATTTACCTGGTCTTCTTTTTTCAAGCTCTTTTTGAATATATTCCTCTGTAAGAGATAATCCAGGAGGGCATCCATCTATTACTGCACCAAGAGCTCTACCATGAGACTCACCAAAGGTGGTAACCCTAAACAACCTTCCTATGGTATTTCCACTCATTTCCTTCTCTTCAACGAATTTATAAATTTATTTTAACCCCAATTTTAAAAATGGACAAAACTTTTTAAAATGCTATATTTTCTGTTATGATCATAGCTATTGTACCCTCAGCTGGAAAAGGAGAAAGAATCAAAGCTGAAAAACCAAAACAATTTTTGGAAATAAAAGGAATTCCTCTTTTAATCTATACTCTTTTAAAATTTGAAAAACACCCCCAAATAGATGGAATTATTTTGAGCGTCTCTTCTGAATATATAAGCTATACTGAAAAGCTCATCTCTTCTTATAATTTGAAAAAGGTTTTAAAGATAACAGAAGGAGGAAAAACAAGACAGGATTCTGTTTTTAAAGGGATTAAAGTTGCACCTCCTAAAGCGGAAATTTTTCTTGTGCATGATGCGGTAAGACCTTTTGTATCATCAGATTTAATAAGTAAAATAATTGATAATACTAAAATATTAGGAGCCTGTGTCCCTGCAATTCCTATAAGAGATACTATAAACAGAGTTTTTCAGGGAGAAATTATAGAAAACATTAACAGAACCAACCTTTTCTGTATCCAAACCCCCCAAGGTATAAGAGCTAAGATTTTAAAAAACCTCCTCGAAAAAGCTCAAAAGGAAAATCTCATATTTTCTGATGAAAGCACCCTTCTTTTACATTATGGATATAAAGTTAAAATTATTGAGGGTTTCTTTTTAAATTTTAAAATTACCTATCCCGAGGATCTTTTTCTTGCAGAAAAGTTAATTGATTGTAAAATAGAAGACCTGTTATAAGTTTTTTAAAAAATTTAGTTCTTTAGGAATCATGGAAATTAAATGGCTAAACAATATTCCTCCAGAACCTAGGGATTCTTTAAATTTTTTAAAAGCTCGATATTATTTATCCTCAGAGGAGGCTTTTAAACTTATTTACATTACTTTAAAATTAAAAGCTTTAAGTGATAGCCCCATTTATAAATTTTTAGAAAGAACCTTAACAGGGATAAAATTTGACGAAATTGATAAAAGGGAATACCTTTTGACCCTTTCTATACACACTTTAAGAGAACTTATAAAGGACCATCTTGATTTGAAGCTTACCAAAAACTTATATCTTTTTCTCAATAAAATTTTACCCAAGGAATTTATAAAAGATGTTTCTCCAAAGCACTCTATTTTAGCCTCTCAGGATATAATACCTGAAATCCTTACCTCAGAAGAAAAAACAAAGCTTCCCTCTTTTTTAAAAGCAAAACATGTGATGCTTTCTTTTTCCTTAAAAGGAAGTTGTGAAGAATTAATTACTCTTTTACATTTATTTCCTAATAGTTATGTATTAAAAATAGGAAATCCATACCAAATTTTTACTTCTTTTTCTATTTCTGAAGCTTTCATTTTTCTTTTAAAACAAAAGGAAGAAGTTTTAAAAGATTCTGCAGAAAAAATTTTAGAAACTTTAAAAATTTTTTTTCCGGAATGTTTTGGAGAAATTTAAATTTTGGAGGATTTAAATGGGATTTACTCTTGCCCATAAAATTTTGGAAAGTCATTTAGTCTCCGGGAAGCTTGTTCCTGGAGAAGAGATTGCTATAAAGATAGACCAAACACTTACTCAAGATGCTACAGGAACTATGGTTTATCTTGAATTTGAGGCTATAGGGATAAATCGAGTAAAAACTGAGGTCTCCGTTTCTTATGTGGATCATAACATTTTACAGACGGATTTTAGGAATGCAGATGATCACAGAT
Organism: Thermodesulfobacterium geofontis; assembly: GCA_002877985.1. Taxonomy (GTDB): domain Bacteria; phylum Desulfobacterota; class Thermodesulfobacteria; order Thermodesulfobacteriales; family Thermodesulfobacteriaceae; genus Thermodesulfobacterium; species Thermodesulfobacterium geofontis_A. Next base: position 28,100 of record PNIK01000015.1, read on the forward strand.
TTCTTCTGAGTATAGCCAAAAGGTATGGAATATGGTTTTCTAAACCAGGCAATGGGATATGCCATCAAGTTCATTTAGAAAGATTTGCTGTACCAGGAAAAACTCTTCTTGGATCTGACAGCCATACACCTACTGCGGGCGGATGCGGAATGCTTGCCATAGGTGCTGGTGGACTTGATGTGGCTATGGCTATGGCAGGAAAACCCTTTTATTTAAAGATGCCAAAAATTGTGGGAATTTATTTATATGGAAAACTTCAACCCTGGGTTTCAGCAAGAGATGTGGCCCTTTATTTGCTTTCTAAATTTACAGTAAAAGGTGGACTGGGAAAGATTTTTGAATATTTCGGACCAGGAACAAAAACTTTAACTGTTCCTGAAAGAGCAACCATATGCAATCTTGGAACCGAAATGGGAGCAACAACAAGTATTTTTCCTTCTGATGAAATGACTCTTTCCTGGCTTAAAGCACAAGACCGAGAGAAAGATTTTGTGGAGTTAAGTGCAGATAAAGATGCAAAATATGATGAAATTATAGAAATTGATCTTTCAAAAATTGAACCTTTATGTGCATGTCCCTCCTCTCCTGATAATGTTAAAAAGGTGGCTGAAGAAGCAGGAAAGCCGGTTTCTCAGGTTATTATAGGATCTTGCGCTAACTCTTCTCTAAAGGATCTTTTAATAGTTTCCAAAGTTCTTGAAAGATATAAAGTTCATCCAGATGTTTCCTTTGAAATCAATCCAGGTTCTCTTCAGGTTTTAGAAAATTTAGTTACCCTTTCTGCATTCAAAAGTATTTTAGATGGGGGGACCCGTATCAATCAGTGTGGATGTCTTGGATGTATAGGAATGGGACAGGCCCCTCCTACCAATTCTATTTCTCTTAGAACCTTCACTAGAAATTTCCCCGGGAGATCAGGAACTATACCTGACTATATATATCTTGTGTCTCCTGAAACAGCGGTCGCATCTGCTGTAAAAGGAATGATAACAGATCCCAGAGAATTGGGTGAATATCCTGAAATTATTCTTCCTGAAAAATTTATCATAAATGATTCCATGCTCATTCCTCCTTTGCCAGAAAATGAGGCTCAAAAGGTAGAAATTATAAGGGGACCAAATATAGTTCCCTTACCACCTTTAGATCCATTGCCAGAAGATCTTGAAGGAATTTTTCTTCTAAAAGTAGGGGACAACATTACCACTGATCACATCATGCCTGCAGGAGCAAAGATCTTACCCTTAAGAAGTAATCTCCCTGCTATAAGTGAATATGTGTATAAAAATGTGGATTTAGAATTTCCTAAGAAGGCTTTAGAAATAAAAAAGACCGGTCTGGTAGTAGGTATTGTGGGGGGAGAAAACTACGGACAAGGTTCTTCAAGAGAACACGCAGCGCTTGCACCCAGATACTTAGGAGTAAGGATAAAACTTGCCAAAAGCTTTGCAAGAATTCACAGAAGTAACCTAATAAATTTCGGAATCTTGCCTCTTATATTTGAAAATAAGGAAGATTATAAAAAAATTAGTCCTGGTGATACCTTTTTAATAAAAAACTTAAAAAAAGCCCTTTCTAAGGGAGAAAAGAAAATAAAAATAAATATAAAAGGAAAGGGAGAAATCTTTGCAGTTTTAGATTTAAGTGAAAGGGAAAGAAAATGCATTCTTGCAGGATCTCTTTTAAATTTAGCAAAAGAGTAGAAGGGTTAAAAAATTGAAAATACTTTCAATTTTGATCATCTTATTTCTGATTTTTATATCAATTCCTTTAAAAAGTTTTGCTAATGATCCCTCTCTTATCCCTTATAAAGAAAATTTGAAAGCCCGTATAAAAGCAGATTTAAAAAACTTAGTACCAGAAGAATACATAGAAAATATTTTTTCCTCCTCACAACTTATCTATTTACCAAATATTATGATAAAAAGCTTAACTTGGAAAGAAGTGGAATTACCCTATTACCAGTTTTTAGAAGAAGAAAGGATTGAAAGAGCAAGAAATTTTATAAAGGAAAATGAAAAACTTTTAGAAGATATCGAGTTTGTATTTGGTGTAGAAAAAGAAATAATAACTGCTATTTTTCTAATAGAAACAGACCTTGGCAAAAAAACAGGAGAATTTCCTGTAATAAATGTATTTTACAGTTTAGCCTTATCTGGAGAAAAAGAAGTTTTTGAAAAATTTATTAATAACTTAAGTATTTCTTTAAAAGATGATTCTATTAAAAGACGCTGGGAAAGAAAAAGCAACTGGGGATATAAAGAACTTCTTTATTTCATTCAGATAGCCTATCAGAATAACTGGGATCCCTTCTCCATAAAAGGGTCTATTTTTGGAGCTTTTGGTTATCCACAGTTTGTTCCAAAAAGTTATCTTATTTATGGTTATGATTGGGATAAAGACGGAAAAGTTGATCTTTACAATCTCTCAGATGCTCTTGCAAGTATTGCGAATTATTTAAAAACTGAAGGATATAAAAAGGATGCAGATAGAAATTACAAGAAAAAAATAATTATGAAATATAATATGAGTGAGCCATACGCAGAGACAGTTCTTGCTATAGCTGAAAAGCTCAAAAATTAAAATTATAATGCCTTTAATACTACCTCTAATCCTTTCTTCCATAAATATTTTTTTATCTTACTGGCACCTTTGTAAGAGGTATTCTACTAAACCTTTACACCTTAACCGGCAGGGAGGAAAAAAGGGGAGTGATAGGGCTTAAAGAAACTTTTTTAGTAACTAAACCCAAGCTTTAAAGATTAAATTCTACTCCCGTGATTGGATTTTTTTAAAATAAATGTTAAAATAGGTTGTAATTCTACAATGAGATCTCCAAGAAATATCAGAAAATTACACACTAAATTTATTTTTATCACCGGCGGGGTTCTCTCTTCCTTAGGAAAAGGACTTGCTGCAGCATCCATAGGCGCTCTACTTGAGGCAAGAGGATTAAGAGTAACTTTACAAAAACTTGATCCCTATATAAATGTAGATCCAGGAACTATGAATCCCTTTCAGCATGGAGAGGTATATGTTACTGAAGACGGAACCGAAACGGATCTTGATCTGGGACACTATGAACGCTTTACTTCGGCACAAATGGGTAGTAAGAATAACTATACTTCTGGAAAGATTTATTATTCAGTTATTACAAAGGAAAGAAAGGGGGTATATTTAGGAGGTACTGTTCAAATAATTCCCCATGTAACAGATGAAATAAAAGCCTGTATACTCGATCTTGCAAGCCCTCAAATTGATGTAGCTATTGTAGAAATAGGAGGTACTGTAGGAGATATTGAGAGTCTTCCTTTTTTAGAAGCTATAAGACAACTTGGATACGAATTGGGAAAAGAAAATGCTTTATACATTCATCTTACCTATGTTCCTTATATCAAAACTGCAGGAGAGCTTAAAACTAAACCTACTCAACATAGTGTAAAAGAGCTAAGAGCTATTGGAATACAACCTGATATAATCCTTTGTAGAACCGATAGATTTTTACCTCCTGAAATAAAGAAAAAAATTGCTCTCTTTTGTAATGTGGAAGAAGATGCAGTAATTACTGCAAAGGATGTAGATTGCATTTATGAAATTCCTCTTATTTTCCACAAAGAAGGACTTGATGACAAAATCATAGAATACTTAAATATGTGGACAAGGGAACCGGATTTATATGTGTGGGAGGAAATAGTAAGAATTTATAAAAATCCAGAAGATGAAGTCACAATTGGTATTGTTGGAAAATATGTAAGCTTAAAAGATTCTTACAAGTCTTTAAATGAAGCTCTTGTTCATGGAGGTCTTGCTAATAAATTAAAGGTCAATCTAAAATTTATAAATGCAGATGAATTAACTACAGAAAATATAGAAAATTACTTAGGTGATGTAGATGGTATTCTTGTTCCTGGTGGTTTTGGAATAAGAGGTATTGAAGGTAAAATTATTGCTATAAATTATGCAAGAACAAAAAAAATTCCCTTTTTTGGTATATGTTTGGGTATGCAACTTGCTGTAATTGAATTTGCAAGGAATGTTCTTGGATGGAAGGAAGCTAACTCTACCGAATTTGATAAAACAACTCCTTATCCAGTGATTTTTTTGATGAGGGAATGGTATGACTATAGAACTGGTCGTATAGAAAGAAGGGATGAAGGATGTGATCTTGGTGGAACTATGCGTTTAGGTGCCTATCCGTGCGTTCTTAAACCAGGTTCAAAAGCGTGGGAAGCTTATCAAAAAGATGAAGTATTTGAAAGACATCGCCATCGTTATGAATTTAATAATGCTTACAAAGAGGATTTCGAAAAGGCAGGATTAAAAGTTGTAGGTAGTTCTCCAAATGGAGAATTGGTAGAAATAGTGGAATTGGAAGATCATCCCTGGTTCATAGGGGTACAGTTTCATCCTGAATTTAAGTCTAAACCTACAAATCCTCATCCTTTATTTAAATCCTTTATTAAAGCCTCCTATCAAAATAAGCTTTCTCGTGGAGTAAAAAAAATTTGATAGATCTTCATACTCATTCAACAGCATCAGATGGAACTTTTTTTCCTGAAGAATTGGTCTATCTTGCTAAAAAAGAAAAATTGCAGGCTCTTGCCCTTACTGATCACGACACCATAGATGGATTGAAAAGTGCTTACCAAACTGCTAAGGAAGTTAATCTTCCTTTCTTATGCGGGGTGGAAATAAGTGTTAAATTTGAAGGACCAGGACATTTTCATCTTTTAGGATATTTTTTGAAACCTGAGATACCAGAAATTAATGAAACTCTTCAAAGACTCAAAATAGCTCGGGAAGAAAGAAATAAAAAAATGATTGAAAAGCTAAATGTGCTTGGAATAAAAATAACCCTTGATGAGTTAAAAGAAATTGCTCAAGGTGAAATAGGAAGACCCCATATGGCTATTCTTTTAGTAAAAAAGGGGGTGGTAAATTCTTTTGAGGAAGCCTTTGAAAAATATTTAAAAAAAGGAGCCCTTGCTTATGTTCCTAAAGCTCTTCTTTCACCTGAAGAAGCTATTAAACTTATTCTTCAAGCCAAAGGAGCTCCTGTTCTTGCTCATCCTATAACTCTAAAATTGGATTATTTAAAACTAAAAAATTATTTAAAAAGCCTTAAAGATGCTGGTCTTATTGGGATAGAAGCTTTTTATCCTGAACATAGTCCCGAGCTTACCAAATTTTTAATAGATTGCGCAAAGGAACTTAATTTTTTAATAACTGGGGGAAGTGATTTTCATGGAAAAAATAAACCAGATATCAAATTGGGAAAAGGTTTAAACAATTTAAATGTACCCTTTAAATGCTATGAAAATCTTAAAAATTATCTTGAAAAAGTAAATTAAAACTATGCAGAAAGAAAAGCTTATTGAAAAAATTTTGAAGTTAAAGAAAAAAAGAAAGGCTATTATCCTTGCCCATAATTATCAGCCCCCTGAAATTCAGGATATAGCAGACCTAAGAGGAGATTCTTTAGAATTAAGTCTTAAAGCAAGCAAAACCGATGCAGAGGTAATAGTTTTTTGTGGTGTGTTTTTTATGGCTGAAACTGCAAAAATTGTATCTCCTCAGAAAAAAGTGCTCCTTCCGGTAAAGGATGTTCCCTGTGAAATGGCTGAGATGATAACACCAGAAGATGTGTTGGATTTAAAAAACAAATATCCAAATGCTCCTGTTGTAACCTATGTAAATTCTTATGCTGAAATAAAAGCTTTGAGTGATATTTGTTGTACTTCAGCAAATGCAGTAAAAGTCGTAGGAACACTTAAAGAAAATACAGTAATTATGTTGCCAGATATGAATTTAGCTCAATATGTGCAGAGATTTTATCCAGATAAAAAAATTATTTATCACGAAGGGTTTTGCCCCTTTCACCATCTTTTAACCCCTGAGGAAGTAATAAAGGCAAAAAAAGAACACCCTAAGGCTGTTTTTATTGCCCATCCTGAATGTCGACCAGAGGTAATAGATCTTGCAGAATATGTAGCTTCAACAAGTGGAATGTTAAAACTTGCAAAGGAACTTCCTTATAAAGAATTTATCATAGGAACTGAAGTAGGGCTTCTTTATCCTTTAAAAAAAGAAAATCCTGATAAAATATTTTATCATCCTTCTCCAGAGAAAATGTTTTGTGTTTCTATGAAAAAAATTTCCTTAGAAGATTTGTTTAATGCTTTAGAAAATTTAGAATTTGAAATAGAGTTACCAGAAGAAATTATCAGAAAAGCTCAAAATGCTGTTAAAAGAATGTTAGAAATAGTGTAAGAGGGGGGACCCCCCCTCTCTTAAACTTTTTTATAAAAGCCTCCTTCCCTTTTCAGTAATTCCATAAAATCCCTCAATTTTTTCTATAAACCCCATCTTTTCCAATTCCCTTAAACTACTTCTTACCTGAAAAAGAGGTCTTTTAAGTATTTCAGCAATTTCCAGATCTGAAAGTTTTTTCTTTTCTAAAAGGAGCTTTAAAAGCTCAAGAGCTCTTTCTGCAGGTTTGCCATCTGGAGAAATACATCCCTGAGACATAATTAACTCCTTATTTCAAAGATTTTTTACAGAAATACCAATCGATACACTCATATCCTTCTTTTAATCTTTTTACAGCATCTTCATAGGTAGTTGGTGGAGGAACGATTACCTTTGTATTTTCCTCTGTATATTCCCAAACCTGAGGTTCAGAAACCCAGTTAGCTGGAGTTGCAACCCCATATTTATCAGCAGTCTGTAATGCATCAATTAATCTTACAATTTCTTTCATATTTCTTCCGCAAGATAGAGGGTAATAAATGATAGCTCTAATCTTACCATTAGGGTCAATTATAAAAACTGCTCTTACTGTAGCTGTACTACTCTCCCCTGGATGAAGCATTCCATAAAGCCTTGCTACTTTACCATCAACATCAGCCACAATAGGAAAGGATATTTCTACCCCTGTTTTTTCCTTCAAATTCATTATCCAGGCAATATGCGAAAAATTACTATCAATACTTAATCCTAAAAGCTGAACATTTCTTTTATCAAACTCCTCTTTCATTTTAGCAAAAGCTAGAAACTCGGTACTACAAACTGGAGTAAAATCAGCTGGATGTGAGAAAAAAACTACCCATTGTCCTTTAAAGTCTTCTGGAAAAGAAATAGGTCCCATTGTAGTCATTGCCTCAAATTTTGGTGCTTCATCTCCTATTCTTGGCATAGGTTGTATCTCTTTTACCTCTTCCATCTTCCCACCTCCTAATGAATTTTTAATTTTATTTTAATTTTAAATTTTTATTTGTCAAGATCAATTTTAAACTAATTTCTCTTGACAAATAAGTTAAAATGGATTTTAATTTTAATTAAAGATTTAACACCTATTGGAGGGATAGATGGATTTTCAAGATATTGCCAATTTAGAAGAAAAAATTGATGCTCTCATTTCCTTAGTGATTCAATTAAAAAATGAAAAGGAGGTTTTACTTAATAAATTAAAGGAAAAAGAACAAGAAAATATTAAACTTTTAGAAGAAATAAATAAGAGGGAGGAGGAAAGGAGGATAATAAAAGAAAGGATTGGCAGTTTAATAGAAAAGCTCTCCCAAATATAGCAGGATAAAATGCAAAAATTAAAAGAAATTAGCTTTGAATTTTTAGGGCAAACTTTCTTCTTCCGGTCTTATGTTCCGGAAGAGGAAGTTAAAGAGGTTTTAGAATATTTGGAGGGTAAAAAAAGGGAGGTAGAAAACTTTAAAAAGGTTCCTACCTTTAAATTAGTTGTTTGGCTTCTTTTACAAGTAGCACATGATTATATAAAAATTAAAAAAGAAAAAGAGGCTTTAGAAAGGTGTGTTAAAAATCAACTTAATAAAGTGGGGGAGTTTTTAAAAAAAGAAACTTTATCCTGGGGTGTTCGTGAGGATGACATTAACCTGCCAAGCTAACACTATTAAATTGAAGGGGCAAGGTGGTTCTGGGGCTCTTTTGCCTTTTAAAAGGCGTTTAGGGCTTACCAGACCCCACCCTAAAAGTATTTTCAATAGAGCTTGGAGCAGGAAATCCTCACGGCATTCCGGGGTTTTTTGTTTTTTATAAACCTCAATTATTATCCCTTTCCTTCTCCCTTTAAAAATTTTTATTTTAGCTAAGGGGGGATTTAATATGAATATCCTTTTGGGAATAATAATAGGATTTTTGATTGGAGTGTCTTTAGTTATAGTTTATTTGTATATTCAAAAGAAAGAAAAACTAAAAGCAAAAAAAACAGCAGAAAACCTTCTTAAAGAGGCTCAACAAAAGGCTAAGGAAATTATAGAAAGAGCTGAGAATGAAGCTAAATTGAAAATTCAGCAAGCAGAAATTCAAATAAAAGAAGAACTCTTGGCGCATAAGCAAATTTTAGAAGAGGAATTTGAAAAAAGAAAAAAAGAGGTCTCCCTAAAAGAGGAAAGACTTCTTCATAAGGAAGAAAATCTTATAAAAAGAGAAGAAGCTTTAGAAAAGAAATTAAAAGAAATTGAAGAACTCAAAGTACTTCTTGAAACTGAAAAAAAAGAAATTGAAAATACATTAAAACAAGCTAAAGAGGAATTAAAGAGAATTTCAGGACTCTCAGAAAAAGAAGCTAAAGAACTTCTTCTTAAAAAATTAGAAGAAGAATTAAGAGAAGAAAAGGCAAAGTTTATAATGAAACTCGAAAACGAAGTAAAAGAAGAGGCTAAAAGGAAATCTCAAGAAATTTTAGCTTATGCTATATCAAAAGCTGCTGTTCCCTTCGTTACAGAAAAAACCGTCTCAGTAGTTCAACTTCCCAATGAAGATATGAAAGGAAGAATAATTGGAAGAGAAGGAAGAAATATAAGAACCTTTGAAACTCTTACAGGAGTTGATCTTTTGATAGATGATACACCAGAAGTTGTGGTTCTTTCTTGTGCGGATCCTTTAAGAAGAGAAATTGCCCGTATTGCTCTTGAAAGACTTATTGCAGATGGAAGAATTCATCCTGCAAGAATTGAAGAAATTGTTAAACAAGTTGAAGAAGAAATGGAACAACATTTAATTGAAGTTGGAGAAAAAACCTGTTTTGAACTTGGCATTTATGGACTTCATTCAGAACTTATTAAGATGATAGGAAAATTAAAATATAGAACCAGTTATGGCCAGAATGTTTTACAACACTCCTTTGAGACTGCTATAATTGCCGGAACTCTTGCTGGAGAACTTGGAGTAGATGTAAAAAAAGCAAAAAAAGCAGCTCTTCTTCATGATATAGGAAAGGCAGCTTCTTATGAAATGGAAGGACCTCATGCACTAATAGGTGCTGAAATTGTAAGAAAATATGGAGAGGAAGAAGATATAGTAAATGCCATTGCTTCCCATCATGAAGATATTCCTATTACAAGTATACTAGGAATAATTTTACAAATTTCCGATGCTCTCTCTGGAGCAAGACCAGGAGCAAGAAGAGAACTCTTAGAGGCTTATATTAAAAGAATTAAAGAACTTGAAGCCATTGCTTCTTCTTTTGAAGGAGTAGAAAAAGCTTTTGCTATACAAGCTGGAAGAGAAATTAGAGTAATAGTTGATGATAAAAAAATAAGTGATGAAGAGGCTTATTTACTTGCCCGTGAAATTGCACAAAAAATAGAAAAAGAACTAACCTATCCTGGAATTATAAGAGTTACTGTTATAAGAGAAACGAGAGCTGTTGAATATGCAAAATAAAGTAAAAATAATCTTTTTAGGAGATATAGTTGGTAGTCCAGGAAGAAAAGCTGTTAAAATTTTTCTTCCTGAATTGACAAGAAAATATAAGCCTACTTTTATAATAGCTAATGCAGAAAATGCTGCAGGTGGATACGGATTAACAGAAAAGGTTGCTGAAGAACTCTTTTCTTACGGAATAGATATTTTAACTTCAGGAAATCATATCTGGAAAAGAGAATTCTTCCCTTATTTACAAAAAACAGAAAAAGTTTTAAGACCAGCAAATTATGGAGAAGGAGCTCCTGGTAAAGGTTGGAATATTTATTCTAAAAAGGATATAAAGCTTGGGGTAATAAATTTGGAAGGTAGAACCTTTATGAAACCTTTAGAAAATCCCTTTAAGTTAGGTAAAACTCTTGCTGAGGAAATAAAAAAAGAAACACCCTTTATAGTAGTTGACTTTCATGCTGAAGCTACCTCCGAAAAAATGGGATTAGCCTATTTTTTGGATGGCTTTGTTTCAGCAGTAATAGGAACTCATACCCATGTTCAAACTTCAGATGAAAGAATTATGCCTAAGGGATCAGGCTATATAACAGATGTGGGAATGTGTGGAGCTGTGGAAAGTATTATTGGAATGAAAATAAATCAAGCTTTGGAGATGTATCTTACCATGGTACCAAGAAAATTAGAGGTTGAAAAAAGCGAAAGAGTAAAATTAGAAGGAGTTTATTTGGAATTAGATGAAGAAGGTAAAACCATTCTTATAGAAAGATTAAGATTAATTGAATAATTTTAAATTTACTTTTTGTAATGTTTTCTCCACCATTTTTTAAAAAGTTGTCTTTTTATATGAGAAAGCCTATCTATAAAAAGAATCCCATCCAGATGATCATATTCGTGCTGAAAAACTATAGCAGAAATCCCTTCTAATTCCTTTTCAATAAGAGTTTCATTTATATCATAAGCTTTAACATAAATCTTAGCATATCTCTTTACTGGAGCAAAGTATCCTGGAATGCTTAAACATCCTTCCTCATAAAGCATTTCTCCCTCCGCAGAAACTATTTCAGGATTTATGTAAACTTCTAATTTGTTCTTTCCTTCTCTTTGAGAAACATCCATTATAAAAAATCTTTTTAAAATACCTACTTGATTTGCAGCAAGACCAATACCCTTAGCTTTATACATGGTTTCAGCCATTTTATCTATGGTTTCTTTTAGCTTTCCATTTATATTTTCTACTGGCTTTGCCCTCTCCCTAAGTGCTGGATGCCCAAATATAAGAATTTCCATTTTTTTACCCCATTTATAATTAATTTTATTTTAAAACTTTTTTTAAAATTTTTCAAGAATATTTTTAGCCCCTATATAACCCACCGTTTATATGAAATACGCAACCTGTAATATAACTTGCTTTTTCACTTGCTAAAAAGGCAGCTAAATAAGCTACCTCCTCAGGGAGTCCCGCTCTTTTTAATGGAATTTGCTGTAAAAAGGCTTCTTTTATCTTTTCCGGAAGACCAGCTGTCATATCTGTTTCTATGTAGCCGGGGGCAATTACATTTACGGTGATATTTTTTCCTGCAACCTCCAAAGCAAGAGCTTTTGAGAAACCTATAATTCCTGCTTTTGCTGCTGCATAATTTGTTTGCCCAGGATTTCCTGTAAAAGCAACCACTGAAGAAATATTAATAATCCTTCCCCATTTTTCCTTTAACATCATAGGTAAAACTGCTTGGGTTACATAAAAAACTGAATATAAATTTGTTTTAATAACCCTATCCCAATCTTCTTCTTTCATCCTTAAAAATAAAGTATCTCTAACTATACCTGCATTGTTAACTAAAATATGAATATTTCCTATTTCCTTTTCAATTTCTTTTATTTTTTCTTTCACTTCCTCTGGATTTGAAACATCAAATTTTGAAAGATAGGCTTTTCCACCGATTTTTTCTATTTTTTCAGCTAGAACCTTTGCCATATCTTCTGAACTCTTATAATTAATGATTACTGTTGCTCCTTGTTTAGCAAATTCATAAGCTATTGAACTACCAATACCTCTTGAGGCTCCTGTTATTAGTGCAATTTTTTCACTAAGTTCCCCCATAACTTTCCTCCTTTTAAAAAATTTGTTAAAAAATTATTTTAAATAAACTTTTTTTATTGACAAAACTTTTTTGATGTGTTATTTAATAAAAGTCTCTAATAAAAGACAAAGGGGTTTTTTCCCATGGTTGAAATAAGACTTCATGGCAGAGGAGGACAAGGAGTTGTTACCTCGGCAGAACTTATTGCTGTAGCAGCTATAAAACAAGGAAGTTTTGCACAAGCCTTTCCCAGTTTCGGACCTGAAAGAAGAGGGGCACCTGTTCAAGCTTTCGCAAGAATTGATAATAAAAAAATCCGTACAAGAGAAAAAATTTATCATCCAGATGTAATTCTTGTTCTTGATCCTACCCTCCCAAAAATTATTAAAGTGACAGATGGACTTAAAGAAACTGGTATAGCTATTTTAAATTCCCATCTTTCAGAAAATGAAGTAAGAATTTTTTTAGGTAATTACTGGGGAAAACTTGCTTTGGTTGATGCAACAAAAATTGCCATTGAAGAACTTGGTCTTCCAATTACTAATACCACTATGTTGGGAGCCTTTATAAAGGCAACAGGATTAATTGAAGTAACTTATGTAGAAGAAGCACTGAAAGAAAGATTCGGGAGGCTTGCAGAAAAAAATATTAAAGCTTTATATAGAGCATTAGAAGAGACCAAAATCTTTAATTCAGGAGTTTAACTATGCCAAAGGATGAGGGACTCGTCAGTTGGAAGAATCTTGCACCAGGAATGATTATTTTAGAAGCTGGTAATTCCGTTAAATTCAAAACTGGAGACTGGAGAGCTTTTAGACCGGTTCTTGACAAAGAAAAATGTATAAAATGTGGTCTATGTTATGTATTCTGTCCAGATCTCTGTTATACCAAAGATGAGGAAGGATACTATATTTGCAATCTTTATTATTGTAAGGGTTGTGGAATTTGTGCCAAAAATTGTCCCAGGCAAGCTATTACTATGGTGTTAGAGGAGGAAGTCTAAAATGGGAGAAGAATTGGCAAAAAAAATCCCTATTGCTATAGTTGAACCCTTAAAAATAAAAAAGAAGATAGCAAAGGAAGTTTCAATTGCTATAGCTGAGGCAGTTGCTCAGTGCAGAGTTGATGTTATTTCAGCTTATCCCATCACTCCACAGACTCACATCGTTGAACATTTGGCAGAGCTTGTAAATAATGGCGAACTTGATGCAGAGTATATACCTGTGGAATCTGAACATGCAGCCATGAGTGCCTGTATAGGAGCTTCTGCAACAGGTGCAAGAACTTTTACTTCTACAGCTTCTCAAGGGCTTCTTTTTATGTATGAAAATCTTTTTATTGCTTCTGCTTTTAGGCTTCCAATTGTTATGGTTATTGCTAATCGTTCTGTTTCTGCTCCTATAAGTATATGGAACGATCATTCTGATGTAATGAGTATGAGGGATGCTGGATGGATAACCACTTTTGCTGAAAATGGACAAGAAGCTGTTGATCTTGTTTATCATGCCTATAGAGTTGCTGAAAAAGCTTTGCTTCCGGTTGCTGTAAATATAGATGGTTTTATTCTTTCTCATGTTATAGAACCAATTGAGTTTTTAGATCAAGAACTTGTTGACAAATATATTCCACCCCTTCGCATGAAATATAAATTAAATCCTAAAAGACCTATTACCATGGGAGCAATTGGAGTTCCAGAAATATATACAGAAGCAAAAAAAGCTCAGGATGAAGCTTTAAAAGCATCTTATAAAATAATAATAAATGCCTGGAGAGAATTTGAAAAATTAACAGGAAGAAGGTATCAGCCTGTTGAAACCTATAGAATGGAAGACGCAGAGGTTGCTCTTATTATTATGGGAAGTCTTGCTGAAACAGCTATGAATGCAGTGGATTTTTTAAGAGAAAGAGGTAAAAAGGTTGGGCTTTTAAGATTTAGGCTCTGGAGACCCTTTCCTTTGAAAGACTTTCTCAAAGCTATAGGAAAAGTAAAAGCTATAGGAGTTATTGACAGAGCGATAAGCCATGGTGCAACAGGTGGTCCAGTGGGAATTGAAGTTAGATCAGCCCTTTATCAATCCAAAAAAAGACCGAAAGTAGTTAACTTTATTGCTGGACTTTCTGGAAGGGATGTCACAGTAGAAGATTTTGTTAAGCTATTTGAAAAAACTTATGAAGCTATGAGAAAAAAAACAAATTTTTCTTATGAAATTTATGGAGTTAAGGAGTAAGAATTATGAGACCAGAATTAAAGGATTTTAAAGGGTTTAATTTAAAAAATTTACCTGAATTTGACGGATTTGCTCCTGGACATAGAGCCTGTCAAGGATGCGGAACAGTTTTACCTCTTAAGTTAGCTCTTAAAGTGCTTGGACCAAATACCATTGCAGTATCTGCTACAGGTTGTATGGAAATTATATCAAGTCCCTTCCCATATACTTCTTGGAGAATTCCTTGGATACATGTTGCCTTTGAAAACGCTGCTTCAGTTGCTTCAGGTATTGAAGCTGCTATTAAAGTTATGAAAAGAAAAAATAAAATTTCTAAAAAAGAAAAAATAAATATAGTTGTTTTTGCAGGAGACGGTGCAACATTTGATATAGGACTCCAATTTCTTTCTGGAGCTTTAGAAAGAGGACATGATTTCATATACATTTGTCTTGATAATGAGGCTTATATGAATACAGGTGTTCAAAGATCTAGCGCAACTCCATTCGGAGCTCATACTACAACAAGTCCAAGTGGAAAAGTTATTAAAGGTAATATAACTTGGAAAAAAAACCTTATGGGAATTGTAATTGCTCATAATATACCCTATGCAGCAACAGCAAATCCTGCTTATCCCATTGACCTTATGAATAAGGTCAAAAAAGCTTCTTTAATCGAAGGACCCACTTTCATACATGTATTTTCTCCCTGTCCCACTGGTTGGGGATGTAAAAGTGAAGATAGTATTTTGGTTGCTAAATTAGCTGTCGAAACAAGAGTTTTCCCACTTTATGAGGTTATTGATGGAAAATATGTTATTAATAAATTAATTGGTCATATACCTGTAGACCCTGGTTCACTTGGAAAGTATGGAAAGTATGTGTTAGAAAAAAAGGTTACTCCACAAAAACCTGTAGAAGAATATCTAAAACTCCAGAGAAGATTTAGACATTTGACACCTGAACAGATTAAAATTATCCAGAAAAGAGTAGATGAAGAATACGAAAGATTGGTAAAACTTGCCGAGTACTTTGGAATAGAAGAATAGAATTCTTGACCAGTTTAAAAGTTAGGGTATATTATAAAAATAAATTGCGGGCGTAGCTCAGCCTGGTAGAGCGACAGCTTGCCATGCTGTAGGTCGCGGGT
>PNIK01000013.1 GCA_002877985.1 Thermodesulfobacterium geofontis
GGTTCGAATCCCTCCTCCTCCGTATTTATTATTATTTTAGAACTCTTTCAAACCTTACCACTTCCAAAGTGGTAGATATGTGGTAGCTAAGATATGTTTAATTTTTTAAAAAAAGAAGTTCTTTTTGATAAATTCAAAAAGGGTCTTTCTAAAACCAAAGAATTCCTTTCTGAAAAACTTTCAGAAATTTTCGAAGTTGATAAAATTGTTGACCTTAAAACTTTAGAAGAACTTGAAGAAACCTTGATATTAGCAGATGTGGGAGTAGAAACTACTTTAGCTTTGCTTAACCCATTTAAAACTAAGGTTCTCCAAGGAGAAACACTTACCACTAAAGAACTAAGGTCTTTGCTTAAAAATCAACTTCTTTTCCTTCTTAAAGATGCTGATAGACCTTTCCCTCCCTCGGGAAATCTTTCTGTCCTCTTTTTTCTTGGTGTAAATGGTGTTGGGAAAACTACAACTATTGCAAAATTAGGAAAGATTTTAAAAGATAAAGGTTATTCTGTTGTTCTCGTTGCTGCAGACACCTTCAGGGCTGCTGCAATAGAACAACTTAAAACCTGGGGAGAAAGAATAGGTGCTCCTGTTGTTGCATTGCAAGAAGGCGCTGATCCAGGGGCTGTAATTTATCAGGGAATTACTTATGCTCAAAAATATAATATTAATGTAGTCCTAATCGATACCGCTGGAAGGCTTCATACTAAATATAATCTTATTGAAGAACTTAAAAAAATGGTAAGAGTAATGAATAAACTTATTCCTTTTGAATCTCAAGAAATTATCCTTGTTTTAGATGCAACAACCGGGCAAAATGCAATAAGCCAGGCTCGGCATTTTTCTTCAGCTATACCTATACACAGCGTAATAATTACCAAAATGGATGGAACTGCAAAAGGAGGAATAGCAATTGCTGTTTCTCATAATTTTAACTTACCAATAAGATTTATAGGTCTTGGAGAAAAACCGGAGGATTTGATTCCTTTTAATAAAGATGCTTTTATATCGGCAATACTGCCTGATTAATTATAGGAAGATAAAGTTTTAGGATTCTTTCCTTATTTTAAAAAATTATATTTCACACTTTTTAAGGCAAGAAGATATTGAATGGAAGTAGAAACCCTAAATAAAAGCATTGAATTTGTTTTAATGCGAGAAAAAAAAGAAGGTGGATTTGGAGCTACTCCCTTACTACCTGCAACCATAGAAGATACCTATTATGCCGTAAAAATACTTTATTTATGCAATTATTCTCCGAATATTGAGCTTCTAAAATATTTCTTATTTCGTCAACACATTTTAAAACTTTCTATAAAACCTTTAACTAAATACTTTAAACTTTTAAACTACTTAAATCTTTTAAACACCCTACCTTCTTATGTTGTAACTAAATGTAAAAACAACCTCAAAGCTTTTATTTTGGAAGATTTAACAAATATTGAACTCTTATGCTGTATCTCAGAAATATTTGAATTGTTAGGAGTAAAAGATATAATTTTAGAAATTAAAAAGCAGGCTTTAAGCCAAATTTTTTCATTTAATTTAAAAACACTTAAAAGCTTCTATTTTCTTTATAAGATCGTGAAAAAAGATTTTCCTGTAAAATTTTTAAATGATATTTTAGATTCTCAAAATCCTGATGGAGGATTTGGATTTTTTAAAGGGACTACTTCTTATATGGAGAATACTTACTATGCCTGCTATATTTTATATTATTTAAATTTTAAACCAAGAAACTTAATAAAACTCAAAGAATTTATCTTATCCTGCTATAATGCCGATGGAGGTTTTGGAAGAAATTCTCAAGGAATCTCTTTTTTAGAAAGTACTTATCATGCTTTATGGATTTTTAAAAATTTCAACTTATTAAAATAAAATTAGAATAAATGCCTCATAAATCTCCTTTTTTGTTGGTTATTTTACTTGGTCTAGTAAGTCTTTTTGCTGATATCACCTATGAAGGAGCAAGAAGTATTATAGGTCCTTACCTTGCAACCTTAGGTGCAAGCGCTACAGTAGTTGGTTTTATATCTGGATTAGGTGAATTTTTAGGTTATGGATTGCGTCTGATTTTTGGTTACCTTGCAGATAAAATCAGAAAATACTGGGCTGTTACCTTTATAGGCTATTTTATAAGCCTAATTTCTGTACCTGCTCTTGCTTTAACAAAAACTTGGATTCAAGCTGTTATTCTTGTTTTGCTTGAAAGAATAGGAAAAGCTATAAGAACTCCTGCAAGAGACACTATTTTATCTTATGCAACCTTTAAAATCGGAAGAGGAAAAGGATTTGGTTTTCATGAAGCTATAGATCAAATAGGAGCTATAACAGGTCCTTTAATTGTAGCTGTTATTTTGTGTTACACAAAAAACTATAAACTTGCTTTTGCTGTATTATTAATTCCTGTTATACTTACTCTTTCAATTCTTTTCATTTCTATTTTTTATTATCCTTCTCCGCAAAAATTTGAGAATGAAAAATTTCTTATAAAAAATACAAATTTTTCTAAAGATTTTTGGATTTATGCTTTTGCTATAGGAATTTATGGTGCAGGATATGCAGATTTCGCTCTTATAGCCTATCACTTTAAAAAAACAGAACTTTTAACTAATTCTTTAATACCTATTTTTTATGCTATAGCTATGGGAATTGATGCAGTCTCAGCCCTTGTTTTTGGTTATTTTTTTGATAAAAAGGGTTTTATAATTTTAATTTTTTCAGTAATCATTTCATCACTGTTTGCTCCTCTTGTATTCTTAGGAAGTTTACCTATAGCTTTATTTGGGGTCATTCTTTGGGGCATAGGATTGGGGGCTCAAGAATCAATTTTAAGAGCTACAGTAGCCCTTTTTGTGCCAAAAGAAAAAAGAGCCACTGGTTATGGAATCTTTAACACCTTTTATGGTTTTTTGTGGTTCTTGGGAAGTACTCTTTTAGGTATTCTCTATGACTTTTCAATTCATACTCTTATTATAATTTCTATATTATTACAATTACTATCCCTACCTTTATTAATAAAGTTATCTAAATTTAGATTATAAATATGTCTAAATCTATGTAGAAATTTTTAAAATTTTTCAACATAATTTCAAACTTTTTTTTTGTAAAATCTTTTTAACTAATTTAAACATTAAAAAGTCTCTCCAATTTTAAATTTTAAAAATTTAGTTCATATAAACTTCTTAATTCAAATTCTTTCATTTTATTTTTTACTCTTTATAATAATAGAAAATTTTGATTAGAGATTTTTATGTTAAAAAATTTAAAGTATCTACGAATCATAGATCCAGATCCTACTTCACTTATTTTAGAAAAAATTAGAATTGCTGATGAACTTTTTACAGATTGGGGAGACTATTTTTTAAAGGATAAAAAATTTTTAGAAAACCTTAAAAATTATGAAGAAGCTATAAAAAAATCTAATAAAATTATGAATGAGCTTGGAACATTTGAAGAATGTTATCTTTGTTCTGCAGTTGAAAATGCCGGATGTTGCAAAATAGGACTTGAAAATGAAGTGACTATAAATATTTTACTTATTAATATGTTTTTCAAGGTAGAAATACCTAAAAATAGAGATGTTCCAGGAAAATGTTTTTTTGTTGGTCCTACAGGTTGTAAAATTTTTGCAAGACCCTATTTATGTAGAGAATACTTCTGTAATAGACTTTTAAGACTTTTTTCTCCTGAAGAATATGCACTGATTACTCAAACAATAAGTGAAGAGCTTACTTTACTTTATTTAATAAACAGATATATTAGAAATGAGTTAGAATTTTTATTAGGTGAGTTTCTTTTAGAATTAGATATAACAGGTTACAGTTAGGAGGATTCATGAAAAAAATTTTATTTTTAGGTATAATTTGTTTTTTTTTATTTAGCTGTGCAAAAAAGGAAGTTCCACCAGTTGTTGAAGTACCATCTTCAGCTATAGAAAAGCCTGAAGAGATTAAAAAACCTGAAAAAGTGGAAAAACTTCCAAAAGAAAAAAAGGAAATAGTTTCTAATGCTACAGAAGAAGTTTTTAAACCTGAGGAAATACCTCCTCAAAAAGAAGATAAAGAATACTGGAAATTGTATGGAAGGGGGTCCGCTCCACTTTATGCTATATTCTTTGATTTTGATGAATACACTATTAGAGACGATATGTGGGATAGAATAAAACAAAATGTTAAATATCTTTTAGAGCATAAAGATGTGAAAGTTGAACTTCAAGGGAACTGTGATGAAAGAGGAACAAATGAATACAATATGGCATTAGGAGCAAAAAGAGCTCTTGAGGTAAAAAAAGTTCTTATAAAACTTGGAATAGATGAAGAAAGAATTAATACTATCAGTTTTGGTGAAGAAAAACCTCTGTGTAAAGAAAGTAATGAAGAGTGTTGGGCACTAAATAGAAGAGTTGATTTTGTAATTATAAAATAAAAATCAGGGAGGAGGTTTGAAGAAATGGAAAAAACCCATTTAAGATTTCTCTTAATTATGGTTATTTTTTTTGGATTAGTTAAATGTGCCTATGCTCAAAATCCTAATGTTTTAAGAATAGGAGTAATAGATATTAAAAAGGTAATTAATACTTCTAAATATGGGCAAGAAGTTATGAATCAATTGCAAAAGAAATATGATGAACTTTCAGCAAAAATACAAAAAAAAGCAGAAGAACTTCAGGCGTTAAAGGATGAAATAGAGAAAAAGAGTTCTCTTTGGTCTCAAGAGGTTAAAGAAAAGAAACAATCAGAATATCAAAAATTATTGAGAGAGCTTAAAAGTATGCAAGAAGATGCTCAATATGAAATGAAGGAATACGAAAAAAAGATGTTAGATCCTGTTTTTAAAGAATTGGAAAAAGTAATAGATGACTTTGTAAATGTGGAAAAATATGACCTTATCCTTGAAAAAAACCAACCTGGAATTTATTATACTTCTCCAAACATAGATGTTACTCAAAAGATTATAGAACTTTTTGATAAACATTATGAAACATTAAAGCAGCAAAAAAAGTAACTTAATGATATTGATTGCAGATATAGGAGGAACCAACTCAAGGTTAGCTTTAGTAAAAGAAAAAAGCAGAAATTTTTATCACCTTAAAATTTACAAAAGCAAAAATTTTGTTAATATTTATGACTTAATTAAGACTTATTTTTTAGAAATACCCATCAGACAAAAATTAAAGATAGCAATTTTTGCAGTAGCTGGACCAGTTATTCAAAATAGGGCGCATTTAACCAATTTAAATTGGGAAGTATTAGCACATAAATTAAAAAGAATTTTTGGTTTTGAAAAAGTAATCTTGGTAAATGATTTACAGGCGCTATCAGCAAGTATATTAATTTTAAAAAAAGAAGAGATTTTTAATATTAAAAGTGTTAAAATTGTAAAAAAGATACCCAAGGCCTTTATTGCTCCTGGGACAGGTTTAGGAGAAGCTATCTTAGTAAGAGAAAAACCTTTAACTATACTTCCAACAGAAGGAGGACACACTTTTTTTTCTCCTTTAAATGAAGAAGAATTTTTCTATTTAAAATTTTTAGAAAAAAAAGAAGAAGAGCTAAGCTGGGAAAAGGCATTATCGGGGAAAGCTTTGAGTTATTGGTATGAATATTATTTTAATGAAATTGTTTCTCCTGAAGAAATAACTCAATTAGCCAAGAATAAAGATCCTAAAGCATTAAAAGTAGTTCAAAAATTTTTTGAGCTTTTAGGAAGAAAAATTTCTCAAGTTGCACTTTACAGTTTACCAGAGGGAGGAATTTATATAGCAGGTGGAGTTATTCAAGCCTTAAAAGAATTTTTAGAATTACAAGAATTTAAAGAAAATCTATTAGAGGGTTATTTTAAAAATGAAAAATTAAAAAATCTCTTAGATAGGTTTCCCATTAATGTTATTTTAAACCCAAATCCAGTTCTCTTAGGAGCTCTTGCCATTCTCCATACCCAACAAAGGTAATTTTTCTTTTTGAAAGATTTAAAAATTCAAAAAAGACTTCTATATAATCCTCTTTCAGAGGAGAACTTAATCTATCAGCCCACTCAATAATTACTATCCCATTATTTAAATATTCCCAGAGTCCCAAATCATCAACTTCTGCAGTCTCAAGTCTATAAAGATCTACATGATAAATGACATATTTTCCTTCATAAATATTTATGAGAGAAAAGGAAGGACTGGTGATATAGATTTCTGGGTTAACTTCTAAACTTTCAGCTAAACCTTTTACAAAAGTAGTTTTTCCGCAACCGAGCTCTCCATAAAGAAGAATCAAATCTCCAGGTTTTACAAAATTTCCTAAAATTTTTCCTAAATTAATGGTGTCTTTTTCTGAATTACTTATGATTTCTATTTTCATTTTTTCCTAATACCAATAATACAGCATTTTCCCTTTTAAGAAAGTTTTCGATTAGATATTTTATATCTTCTTGAGTAACAGCTTTTACAAGAGTTTCATAAAAATAGCTATAATTCCAACCAAGTCCCAAAACTTCGTTAACTGCAAGATCTTCAGCTATGGAAAGATTGCTTTGCAGAGTAAGTTTTTGGCTACCTATAAGTCTATTTTTTGCTCTTTCTATTTCTTCGGGTAAGAGGCCGTGTTTTTTTATTTCCTCCAATATTTCCCAAAAACCTGATATTGCTTCCTTTTCTTTTTCGGGAGAACATCCTATATAGAGAATAAAAGCTGATTTTTTGGGATAAAAAACTAAAAAGGAGGTTACTACATAGGCTAAAGATCTTTCGTCTCTTAAGATTCTAAAGAGTCTTCCATTTTGTCCAGAAAGGGCACTGTTTAAAACCTCTAAAGCCACTTTTTCTTTAGAAGTAAGTCCTGGTGTTTGGAAACCAAGTAAAATTTGAGTTTGATAGGTTTCTTTTTCTATACGGTTAGTTAAATTTTTTGGATAAATAGGTTCGCTTTCTTCAGATATTTCTTCTTTGGTTTCTATTTTCCAGTTATTTAACAAATTTTTAATTTTTTCTTTTACCAAGAAAGGATCAAAATTTCCTGTAATTACAAGAACTCCTTTATCAGGTCTCACAAAATTTTTATAAGCTGCTTTTAAGTCTTCACAAGTAAAACTTTGGTAAAATTCTATGCTTCCTGCAGAATTTAACCCATAGGGATGATCCGGAAAAAGAAGTTTTAAAAACTCATTTACTGCTAAGGATAGTGGTTGATCCTGTTGCCTAAGTAATAGAGAAATTAATTCTGGTTTAGCCTTTTCACATTCTCTTTCATCAAAGGCAGGATTAAGAAGGATTTCTTTAAAGTATTCTAAGGTTTCATCTAATTTTGATGATAAAGAAATAGCATTTAAACCAAAGGTGTTTCTTCCTGTAAAGCCTTTAATAGTTGTTCCAATAGATTCAAGTCTTTTAGTAAGTTCTTCGGCACTGTAATTTTTAGTTCCCCTTGTCCACAAAAGAGTTAATGCCTGAAAGAGTCCGTTTGTTTCCTTAATTTCAAACCTAAGACCACCAGGAAAAGCAATTGTCATTCCAATAGAGGGAACATCGTTTTGAGGATAAAGAATGACTTTTAAATTGTTATCTAAGATAAATATTTCAGGAGAAGATTTGGTTTTTAAGTCTTTTAATAGAGCTTTTAAATCCTTTTCATCAAATAGTTTTTTTTCTGAAAGGAATCCTGCAACCAGTTTTTGAAAATCAAAATATTTTTGAGAAACTTTTATCAAATTTTCTATGGTAGCAGTTTCTATCTTTTTTTGATACCAAATAATATCTTTATAGGTTCCGCGAACAAGCTGAAAACTTCCCAAGGTGCCTGAAAGTCCTTCTGATGTTTCTGAAGAAAAGACAAAATCGGAAAGAATTTTTGTTTTAGCCTTTTTGAGCTCATCTTCACTAACACCTAAAGTTTTTATTTTTTCAAGCTCAGCTATAACCTCTTTTACAATTCTTTTAAAATTTTGCATATCAGCAGTTCCATATATTTCAAAAATACCAGGTCCGTAAGGAGTAAAGGCAGAAGCTGAGATGGTTTTAACTAGATTTAGTTCTCTTTTTAATCTAAAATAAAGTCTTGAGGATTCTCCACCACCAAGAATTTCAGCAAGTAAATCTAAATAGGGAGCATCATCTTCTCTAAAAGATGCTCCAGGTAAAGTAAAAACAAAATACCCTTCTTTGACAGGTCTTTCTATCCAAACAAGCTGTGGAGATTTAGTATAAGGTTCAGAAGGAAAAATTACTTTTTTAAGCTTTCTTTCAGGTAAAAAAGAAAAGTATTTTTCAATTTGAGAAAATAGCAAATTTTTATCTATATTACCGACAACAATAAGAACCATATTTTCTGGAACATAAAAATTTTTAACAAAATTTAAAAGATCAGCCCTACTAAAAGATTTGACAGTTTTTTCATAACCTATAATGGGTCTTTTGTAAGGATATTTTTGATAGGATACTTTCATTACATTTTCAAAAAGAACTGTAAAAGGATTATCCAAACGCATCTTCATTTCTTCAATAACGACCTCTTTTTCTCTTTCTAATTCTAAAGGATCAAAAGAGGGATGAAAAACCACATCTGAAAGGATATCAAGAGCTCTTTCAGTGATTGATGAAGGTCCTGCAACATAATAGCAAGTGTAGTCATAAGAAGTAAAAGCATTCATATATCCACCCAAGGATTCTATAACACCCACTATATCTTCAGGTTTTTTTGTTTCTGTGCCCTTGAAAATCATGTGTTCTATTAAATGAGTTATCCCAGCTTCAGAATCCCTTTCATAGGCACTTCCCACTTTTACGCAAAGTTTGACAGTGACAACATCTCCCCTTTCATAAGGATAGAAAAGCACAGTAAATCCATTGGGAAGCTTTTTCTCTTTTACTTTTACAATCAAGGAACTTAAATTTTGAGCTTTTACATTCATAAAGATCCCTCCTGAGAAAAGAAAAATGAGAAAAATTAATGAGTATAGGGATAAAGATTTTATGAAATTTGACATAAAATATAAACTTTGAATTTTAAAGTCTGAAGAAAAGAAAAAAACGTTTTCATAAGTTAAAAATATTCTAAATTAAAATAAATAAATTTCAATATAGAAATTGATCAGATTTGAGGTGTTTGCAAAAATTTTTAAAAAATTATTATTTAAATGAAATTATTGAAATTATTTTCGTAGGAGAGATGAAATGAAAAAGAACATGGGAATTATTGACAGAATAATAAGGATTCTCATTGCTATTTTTCTTATAGTGCTTATCTATAAAGGACAGGTAAAAGATGTTCTTGCAATTATTCTTGGTATTATTTCAGCTGTATTTATTCTTACGGGTCTTATAGGATGGTGTCGCTTTATATAATATTTGGAATTAATACTGGAAAAAGAAGTCATAGATATTCAAAAAAAATATTTTCACAAAAGGGTTTAAAATTTATTAACATGATTTTATAATTATCAAATTATTATGTCTGAACGGATTTATCTCTCCGGGAATGAAGCCATAGCTTATGGTTTAATTGCAAGCGGAGTTCGCTTTTTAACAGGGTATCCCGGGACACCCTCAAGCGAAATTCTCCCAACAGCTCAAAAGCTTAAACTTCGCTACAAATTTAAAGGGTTTATAGACTGGGCAGTTAATGAAAAAGTAGCTTTAGAGATGGCTTTTTCTGCTTCGCTTTGCAAAATAAAAAGTGCGGTTACTATGAAGCAGGTAGGACTTAATGTAGCTATGGATGCCTTTGTTAATTCTGCCTATATAGGACCTAAAGCAGGATTTGTAGTTGTAGTAGCAGATGATCCGGGGCCATATTCTTCTCAAACTGAACAGGATAGCAGAATCGCTGCATATTTTGCCAAAGTTCCTGTTTTTGATCCCTCAAGTGTGGAAGAGGCATATCATTTTGCCAAAAAAGCCCTTGAACTGAGTGAAGAGTTTGAAATACCAGTTTTGCTGAGAACTACCACCGCGCTTTCTCATGGAAAAGCAGACATTTCGATTGATAACCTTAAAATAGAAGATCAATTTCAACCAAACTTTAAAGAAGAGCTTAAAAATTGGGAAAAAGAAGTTTCAAAACTGGCAGCAACTCCAAAACAAAGATATTTGCTTCACAAAGCACTTAACGAAAAACTTAAGGCTATTTCAGAAAGAAATAAAATCCGGTACTTCTATGAAGGAGATATTTTGATTTTATCAAGCGGGATGGTTTTTTCCTATCTTAGAGAACTTATTGAAGAATATAATTTGCAACAAAAGGTAACCCTTGGGAAAGTAGATATACCTTATCCACTCAAAAAAGAAAATTTTTCAAAATTTAAAAGGATAATAACCGTTGAAGAAACAGCACCTGTTATAGAGCTCTTTTTAAATACTGAGGGAAGAAGAAACGGAATAGTGCCTTCTGAAGGTGAGCTTTCACCAGAAGTGTGTGAAAATATACTTGCAAAAATCGGGCTCATTTCTGAGAAAAAAACCGTAATTATACCTCCCTTAAAAAGACCCTCCCTTTGTCCAGGATGTGGGCATAGAATAGGACTTTTTGCAGTTAAAAAAGTTTTTGGTAAAAAAGCTATTTATACAGGAGATATAGGGTGTTATACCCTTGCTCTTAACTTTGGAGTTACAGATACTGTCTTCTGTATGGGAGCGGGTGTCTCCTTTGCTACAGGGATGAAAAAAGTGTTTGATCTTTCTGGGAAGGAAAGAATGGTTATAGGTATAGTGGGAGATTCAACTTTCTTACATTCGGGGATACCACCGCTTATTGATGCTTATCATTACAGAGTTCCCATACTTCTTATTATTCTTGATAACGAAACTGTTGGGATGACAGGAAATCAAAAAACACCTGCTCATACAAAGTCTTATGAAGGAGAGCCTCTTAATTCAGTAAAAATAGAAAATATTGTGAAGGGAATAGGGATTGAATTTGTTAAAGTTGTTGATTCTTATGAGTATAAAAAAACATTAGCAGTTCTTAAAGGGGCAAAAAGCTATCTTTTAGAGAATAAGAAATCAGCAGTTGTGATATTAAAACATCCTTGCATTTATACGAAGGAAGGACTTGAAAAAAATCCTAAAAAGCCAGTGAAGATTGTAGAGGAAAAGTGCACAGGTTGTAAATACTGCATTGTTGAATTTGAATGTCCAGCACTTATCTGGGATAAGGATAAAGAAAAAGTACTAATAGATAAAACTCTCTGTATAAATTGTGGATGTTGTATTTATGTTTGTCCTAAAAAAGCTATAATTGAGGTAAAAGATGGAGCTTGTAATACTTGGTAAAGGAGGGCAGGGAGTTTTATTTTTTTCAAAAATTTTAGCTCAAATAGCAATTGAAGAGGGGGAAAGTGTTAAAGCAACAGAAATAAAGGGAATGGCAAAGAAGGGGGGTGTGGTTGAAGTTCAGATGAAAATAGGAGAGGGATATTCACCCAAAATTAAAAGAGGCTCTGCTGATCTGGTAATTTTATTGAGTCCAGATCTTGAAGCTTATGGAAAGACCTTTGGAGAAAAGATCTTCACTTTTAGTAAAGAAGAAATAGAAAAAGCCTTTAAAGAGGTTCCTTTAAGATATGTTAATACCTATTTAATGGGAATATTTCTTGCAAAAACCGGTATTTTTGATATAAATAAAGCTTTAAAAATTCTTGATGAAGAAAATCAAAAATCACTGTTAAAGGGGTATGCATATGTTCAATCCCAAAATGGAGACTTTACCAAGAGAAGAGATTGAGAAGCTTCAACTTCAAAGACTGAGAAAAACCCTTCAATTTCTCAAAAATTCACGTTCCAAGTTAAAAGAAAAATATAGGGATATAAGTCCAGAAGATATAAAAAGTTTGGATGATTTAAAATTTTTACCTTTTACTACAAAAGATGAGCTAAGAGATTGTTATCCCTTTGGTCATATAGCTGTTGATATATCTCAATATGCAAGGATGCACATGAGTTCAGGAACAACAGGAACACCGGTTATAAATGTTATGACAAAAAATGATATCTCTCAGTGGGGAGAAATAATGGCAAGATGTCTTTCTTGTGCTACTTTAACACCGGAAGATAGACTTCAAATAATGCCATCTTTTGGATTATTTAATGGAGGTTTCGGTTTTCATTATGGAGCTGAAACTCTGGGATGTTTTATTGTTCCTGCAGGTCCAGGAAGATCACTTATGCAGTTAAAACTTATAAAAGATCTTGGAGTTACTGCTATTGG
>PNIK01000073.1 GCA_002877985.1 Thermodesulfobacterium geofontis
AAAAATACAGTTAAAAGGACACCCTCTTGAGGTAAGCAATATAACTTCATCAACTTGAGAATAATCAAATATTCCCATAAGATGGGGAGAAGGATATTTATCAAGATCTTCGTATCCTTCAATTTTTTCTGTCTCGATTATCTCTCCGTTTATACGATAAGTAACACCTTTAATATCTTTAAAAGGATTTCCCCCTGCAATTGCTTTTGCAACATTTAAAAGGGTTATTTCTCCTTCACATCTACAAAGATAATCTACCATAGACATATTTTTTAAAGCTGAGCTTGGCATAAAAGTAATCTGTGGACCTCCTAAGATAATTTTTATTTCCTTATTTATCTCTTTTATAAAACGAGCAAAACATACAAAATATTTCTTTGGTAAGTGCTAAAACCCACTAACTGAGGAGAAAAATCTTTAATAAGATTTTCCAGTCCCTTTACGGAATAACCACTCTTTTGAGAAAGATTAATAATTTTAACCTTAAATCCATATTTTATAAGAAAAGCTGCAAGGTAGCCAAGTGAGATAGGAATAACCGGAGGTGAAAAAGGGTTTACCTCAAAAAGAAGAATCCGCATTTTTTAAAATATTACCTCTTATTTTAAAAGAGGTCAAATTACTTCCAAAAAAATTTTTTTACTATCTCTGCAGAGATAATATAGGAAGCTAAGATAATTCCAAGAAAAAGGTAAAAATGTAAAGGAAGTAGAGTAAAATTGAAAAGCTCACCAATTAAAGTGAAAGGAAGAATGAAGGTTATTGCTACGGTTATTAAAGTAACTGTAAACAAATATTTTCCAGGTTTACTTTTAAAAAAAGGTCTTTTGCTTCTTATTACAAGAACAATTAAAGAAGCTGAAATTACAGACTCTAAAAACCATCCAGTTCTAAATTGATTAACTGTAGCTTTAAGGACTAAAAGAAGCACACCGAAGGTTAGATAATCAAAGACAGAGCTAAGAGGTCCAAATACTATCATAAACTTTCTTATAAAAGACATATTCCACCTTTGAGGTTTTTCTAACATCTCAGGATCAACGTTGTCTGTAGCGATTGCCATTTCTGGTAAATCTGTAAGCAAATTTGTTAAAAGTACCTGTTTTGGTAAGAGAGGTAAGAAAGGCAAAAAAAGGGATGCTCCTGCCATACTAAACATGTTTCCAAAATTTGCACTGGTGGCCATAAAAATATATTTCATAGTATTAGCAAAGGTCTTTCTTCCTTCTTGAACACCGTTAATAAGAATGTTAAGGTCTTTTTCCAGAAGAACTATATCTGCAGCTTCTTTAGCTACAGCTGCTGCTCCTTCAACAGATATACCTACATCAGCTGCATATATTGCTGATGCATCGTTAATCCCATCTCCCATGTAACCTACTACATATCCAGCTTTCTTTAGAGCAAGTATTATTCGTTCCTTTTGATTTGGTTCCACTTCAGCAAATATGTCTATTTCGGGTGCTAATTTTAATAATGCTTCATCACTCATTTTATGTAAATCCTGTCCCGTAAGAATAAGTGGATTAGGTATTCCTAGATATTTAGTCAAACTTCTTGCTACAAGATGGTTATCTCCAGTAATAATTTTAAAAGAAATTCCAAGTTTTCTCAATTCTGAAATCGTTTCCAAAATCCCTGGTTTTGGAGGATCAAAGAAAACTAAAAATCCCAAAAAGGTCATATCTACTTCATCATCTTTTGAAATAGAAAAAAGGTTAACTTCTTTATATGCAATTCCTAAAACTCGAAATCCCTGTTCACTTAAGTTTTCAAAGGTTTTTTGAATTTTATCTCTTAATTTTTCAATCTCTACAATTTTTCCTTCTTCAATTTCTGCAGCAGAACAAACTTCTAATACATTCCGCAAAGCCCCCTTAGTGATGATTATGTTTTTCCCTTCTTTTGAAACCAGCACACTGAGTCTTTTTCTAATAAAATCGTAAGGTACTTCATCTAATTTTTGATATGATGTTATATCTACTTTTTGATAATTTCGAATAGCTTCGTCTAGAGGATTTAAAAAACCTGTTTCATAGATTGCATTAATATAAGCATAAAGGAAGACTTTATTTGATTCTTTTCCGTAAATATCCAGTGCAGAATGTAGTTTAACCACTCCCTCTGTTAGGGTTCCGGTTTTATCGGAGCAAAAAACGTTCATGCTTCCAAAATTCTCAATAGAAGCCAAGCGTTTAACAATTACCTTTTTCTTTGCTAAATGTTTTGCACCATGAGAGAGATTAATAGTAATGATTGCAGGAAGTAACTGAGGAGTCATTCCAACTGCTAAGGCAAGGGCAAATAGAAGAGAATCTAAAGTTGGCCTTTTAAAGTAAACATTCACACCAAAAATTATTACAATTAATATAAAAGTAACTTCCATAAGAAAGTATCCAAAACGCCTTACTCCCCTTTCAAAATCAGTCAAAGGTGGTCTAAGAGTAAGATGCTTTGCTACTTTACCAAATTCTGTTTCTTTACCGGTCCTAACCACTACTGCTTTTGCACTTCCACTTACTACATAAGTTCCTAAATATAGTACGTTAGTTCTTTGGGAAAGAGGGGTTTCAGGGGAAAGGATTCCTACTTGCTTCTCTACAGGATAGGTTTCACCAGTTAAAGTGGCTTCATTTACAAATAGGTCTTTAGATTCAATAAGTAAAGAGTCCCCTGGGACTATATCTCCTGCTTTTAGAAAGACTATATCTCCAGGAACAACATCTTCTATAGAAATTTCTCGCAAAATACCATTTCTCAATACATTTACTCTTACCTTAACCATAGTCAATAATTTTTCTACTGCACGATTAGCTCCTTTTTCTTGCCAGAAACTGAGAAGAGCGCTTATAGCAATGATTAAAAGTATAATAATGGCATCTACTCTATCCTCTACAAAAAATGAGACAGCTGCAGCGAAAACTAAAATGAGTATAATGGGACTTTTAAACTGGGAAAAAAGAAGAGTAAGCGTTCCTCTTTTTTTCTTTGGTCTGAGAAGGTTGGGACCATAAAATCTAAGTCTCTTATGGGCTTCCTCTTCTGATAGACCTTGTAATGAGGTATTAAGAATTTTTAAAACTTTAGATACAGAAAAATTCCAAAAAACCATTTGAGAATTTATCATTCTATAAACTCACTTATTGTACTGTGTTTTTTATCATTTCATCATAATGCCTGATTTGTATTAGAAATTTTATGATTAAATAAAAACCAAATAAAAGAAAAACAAAATTTAAGATAGAAAATGGAATAAGAAAGTAGGGAACTTTTTGGGCATCATAGTGGCACAAGTTTACAATTAAAAAGCCCATAATAAAAAGAGAGATTAGAATAACAGAAATTACTATTCTCATGAGAGCAAAGAGAGTGTGTTTTTCTGCAAGTATAAGTTTTATTTCTCCGATTAAAATAAAATCTATAAAATCATTTAATTTACGTTCCATTTATCTCATAAATCCTAACTTTTTATACCTGTTTTTTCCTGCACAATCATTTACACATCAGAACTTGCATTTAGCTTAATAGTTAAATTTTTAAAAAGTTTAAACTAAAATTTTTAAAAATAAATTATTAAATAAAAAATTCCAACTTTTGCAGTTTTAAGTTATGGATATAATTTTTAAAAGATAATGGCTAAAATGAAAGAAAGGATTCCCTTCTCTGAGGCTCAAAAGATGGTTGAAAAAATTAGAGAAATCTTAGAAAAAGAGAAAGTTGAATTCGGGATTTATGGCTCTTTTATAAGAAGGGAAGCTACCATCGGAGATATTGATATATTAGTAAATGAGAAAGATTACGAAAGAGTAAAAAATATTTTAAAAAATCTTCCCTTTTATGAAAGAATAGAAATTTATTACCTACCTGAAGAATTTAAAAATTCCTGGGAAAGTTTTGCTCTTTATCTTATTGGCTCAGGCAAATTTAATGTATGGCTTAGAGGAATAGCCAAAAGAAAAAACTTTTTATTAAACCAATACGGACTTTTTAATAGAAATACAGGAGAATTAATTACTACGAAGGAAAAGGAAATTTTTGAAATTCTCGGAGTTAAGTTTATCCCTTATGAAAAAAGAAAAGAGATTTTTAAGAAAGAATGGAAAAACTATTCTTATTCTCCTTGCAATGGTTCTTAAGGTATCTTTGTCATCATTTATTCCGGGAATTATGAGGGTAGTATTTTAATCCACATTCCCCTCTCCTTAGCTATTTTTGCGTTTCTCAAACCTTTTATACATCAGCACCACAATATTTGGCTACCTTTTCTTTATTTCCTTTTCTATAGCATATTCCAAAAGAAGAGTTGGTTCATTAAAAGAAATACTCGTTCCTTGACACTTTGGCTCTCTCATAAGTTTAATAAGTTTTTCAGGAAAAATGTATATGCCTTCACCAATTTTTTTGGAAATTTACTTATTTCGTAATTTTGACACCAGGGACAAGTAAAATTACAAAAACCCTTAGCATTTTCAGGAATTACGCATTTTTCTTTCACAGGTTAAACATCTAACCTCTTTTCCAAAATTTTCCTGTAAAATTGCCTCCTTAATAGCCATTTGTTTTTTAAATAAATCTTTTTTTAACGATATTTTTGTATTCTCTGTAGGTATTTTTAAAATTTTTTTCTAAAAAAGGTTCTTCATATTTGATTATCCAAATTATGCTTACAGGAATGACTACAAAAAGAAAGAACATGAAAAGAAGAGGAGACTGTAAAAAAATTGATTCTCCTATAAAAATAAGCCAAGCTCCTACAGTCATCGGATTTCTCGAATATTTATAAGGTCCTGTAGTAACAAGTTTTTTAGGTGGATAAAGAAATGAAGGAGTCCCTTCACCCTGTTTCCAAAGAACTACAAAACACCAGAATCCTAAAATAAAACCAAATATTATAAAAACAATTCCTAATAATTTAACATAATTAGGCAAAATTATCTGGGGTATCAAAAGAGTTTCAAATTTTTTGCAAAAAAGAGGAATAAGAAAGAAAATGAAAATAAGATATATAAACCAAATTAAGAGTGCCAAATTTTTATTAATCTTCATCCAAAAAAACAATATAATATCCTTTGCTAAAAATTTCACCATCTCTAAGCTCTAAATTGGTAATTTCTAATATTTTGGTAAATTTTTTATTTAGGAGTAATAGTTAATAAAAATTATAAAAAAGGAAAAAAATGAAAAAAGAATTGATAAAAGTTTTATTAGAAAAGGGCTGGATCAAAAAAGCATTAAAAGGAACAAGCTTTTTGGAGGAATCTGAAAGAATTGAAATGTTAGAAAAAATATTTGATAAATGTGTTGAGGAAGGACTAACTTATAAAGCTAAAATGATATTAGAATTGTTTCCGGATTCAAAAAAGAAGGAAGGTTTAGAAAAGATATATCAAAGATGTATAGAAATGGGGCTAATTGATGAAGCAGAAAGATTAGCAAATCTGCTAAATAAAAAATTGACTATAGAGGAGTTGGAAAGGATATTGATAAAATGTATTAAAGAAGGATGGATTCCCAAAATTAGAAGAATTGTAGAACTTTTTCCAGAATATAAAAGGGTAGAATTATTAGAAAGAATTTTGACTGAGCCCCAATGGGTTGAAAAAATAGTGAGAAAATCTATTGAGGAGGCATGGGTTTCTGAATTAAAGGAAATAGCAAAATTACTTCCTGAAGAGAAAGAAAAAATTTGGCTTGAAAACATTTTGTTGGCAACTGAGTGGTTAGAAAAAGCATTAGATAAGTGTTTTGAAGGAGACTCGATTTCTAAAATAAGAAAGGTTGCTGAACTTCTTCCAGAACCTAATAGAACTGAAGGTTTAGAAAAAATATTAATAAGATGCATTCAAGAAGGATGGATTACTCAAGCAAAACAAACTGCTGAACTTCTTCCAGAACCTAATAAAACTGAAGGTTTAGAGATGATATTAGAAAAATGCATTGAGAAAGGATGGATTCATAAGGCAAAGGATATAGCTGAAATGTTTTCAGAACCTGAAAGAACTAATAAATTAGAAACAGTTTTAAAAAAGTGTATTAAAGAGGGATGGATTTATGAAGCAGAAGTAGTATTGAAATCGCTTCAAAGGGAATTAACCTCAGAGGAATTGGAAAATATGTTAGAGAAATGTATAGAAAATGGATGGATTGATGAAGCAGAAGAGGTGGCAAAAATACTCGGGCGGAAATTAACAGTAGAAGAAATGGAAAGGATATTAATAAAATGTGTGGAAGGAGGTTGGTTTTATAAAGCTAAAAAAATAATAGCTTCCCTTTTAGAAGCTAAAAGAATTGAAGGATTAGAAAAGGTTTTAATAAAATGTGCTGAAAATGGATGGATTTTTGAAGTAAAAAAAATTGCAGATCTTTTACCAGAACCTAAAAGAAGCGAACAATTGGAAAAAGCTTTAATTGCCTGTTTGAAAAATCAAGATGGTTTTATTCAAGCCAAAGAAATAGCAAAACTTCTTCCAGAACCTTTAAAGACTCAATACCTTGAAACGTTAAAAGAACCCGAATAACTTATTCAACAAATTGCCCATTACCCCCAAAAAATCCTTTTTTCAAAAGAACGGTTCATGTTTTAAAACAGAATTAATACTTTTAAATTAAAGAACTTTAATTATAATAATTAGTTTATATAATTTATGATAAAAAAGCCAAAAGTAATTTCTTTTGATGTTGATGGAACTCTTGTACCAACCGGTTTTGTTGATGCAGTATGGCTTGAAGGGATACCCTCTCTTTATGCCCAAAAATATAAAATAAGTTTTGAAGAGGCTTATCAAATAGTAACCCAGGCTTATAATGAAGTAGGTGATCACAGAATAGAATGGTATTATCTTGATTACTGGATAAAACGATTTGATCTTAATACCTCAAAAGAGGAATTATTTAACAGGTATAGACATAAAGTTAAAATTTACGAAGATGTGGAACCTGTTATAAATGCACTTAGAAATAATTATAAACTTATAATCTGTTCTAATGCGGAAAAAGATTTTATTTTGTTTCAGTTAAAATCTCTTTTAAATCAATTTCATCATATTTTTTCTGCAACCTCTGATTTCAAAGAAGTTAAAAAATCAAGAGAATTTTATGGAAGAATCTGCGAATTGCTTAAAGTGGAACCGGAAGAGGTTATTCATATAGGTGATCATCTTATTTTTGACTATATAAATCCAAGAGAAATTGGAATAAATGCAATTTTAATAAATAGAAATCAACATAAAGTTGCATTAAGAATCCATACTATAAAAAATCTAAAAGAACTTCTTAAACTTTTAGATTATCTAAACTGTCCTATCTGAGTAGCTAAGGAAACGTGCGGAAAAGATCTCTTTAATTTTCTCACAAAGAACTTTTGGGTCAACTTTAACTTCAGACATTCTTCGCCTCTTTAATTACTTTTTATACCACTTTAATCCCCATTCCATTACGCACTTAATTTTCCCGTCAGATTCTTCTTTCTCCTTATATTCAATTTCAGCCTCTACATCGCCAGAAGCTTCAATTTTTAAATCTCCAACCTGCATATAACCTGCTTTTATATCCCTTGCAATTTGATTAAAAAGAACTGCTAACGAATCCTTGTCAAAAAATAACTTGATTTCTTTTTTCATTTCTCCCATTTTAACCTCCTATAATTAATTCAATTAATTTCAAGCTTAAAATTTTTTTAATTTTAAATTTAATTATCCTAAACATTTAAAATTCAAGAAGAAGAATTAAAATAAAATATATGGATTTTAAATTAGATGTAGACCAAATAATAAATGTCCTTTCTCATTATCTTCATGGGAAGGCAAAGGCTCTAAAACTTTCCATTATTGCACTTTTAGCAGATGGACATCTTCTTATTGAAGATCTTCCAGGCATAGGTAAAACAACATTAGCTATTGCACTGGCAAAATGTTTTGGACTTAATTTTGCAAGAATTCAGGCAACTTCAGATCTTCTTCCTTCTGATATAACAGGAGTATTTATTTATAACAAAAATACAGGAGAATTTGAATTTCGTCCGGGACCTATTTTTAACAATATCGTGCTGGTAGATGAAATAAATAGAGCTACTCCTAAAACACAAAGTGCCCTTTTGGAAGCTATGGGAGAAAAACAAGTTACGGTGGAAGGAAGAACCTATAAACTTCCTCAGCCCTTTTTTGTGATAGCAACTCAGAATCCAATAGAACTCTATGGAACCTTCCCCCTTCCTGAAGCTCAGCTTGATAGATTTATTATGAAAATCTCTATAGGATATCCCCCCAGATCTGCAGAAAAAGAAATTTTAAAAGGTGGAAGCAAAAGAGAAGAACTTCATAATATTAAGCCCTTTTTATCTAAAGATGAACTTCTTGCTATACAAAAGGAAGTAAAGGAGGTATATCTTTCTGATAAAATCGCAGATTACATTTTAGACATTATTGAAGCCACAAGAAAAAATAAATATCTTCATGCAGGTCTTTCTACAAGGGGTGCCCTTGCAATAGTTGCTACTGCTAAAGCAAATGCCTATCTTAATAAAAGAGATTATGTAATTCCAGAAGATATTAAAGAACTTGCAGAATTTGTTATTACCCATAGGGTTATGTTTAAGGAAGAATATGAAGGAAGTAAAGGGGAGATAATAAAATCTTTAGTAGAGAGTATAAAAACACCAGTTTAATCAAATTAACTAAAGCTGGTTGGCTTTACATTGGTATAACTTTAGCCTTAGGGGCTGCCTCTGTTAATACAGGAAATAACCTTCTCTATTTAATTACTTCAGCTTTTTTAAGTTTTATGCTACTTGCAGGAGTTTTCGGAAAAAGAAATATAGAGGCTCTGGATATGGAGGTAACCTTTCCAGAAGAAATTTATGCTAATAGATCCGCCTTTATAAAAATAAAAATTATCAATAGAAAAAAATTCTTTCCTGCTTTTTTAATAAAAGTTTTAATAAAGGATTTTAACCTTTCTTGTCTTTTCCCCTATTTTGAAAGAGAGGCTTCTGCTATTTTAAAAATAAAACCCGAAAAAAGGGGGTTTCAGAATCTTAAAGAGATTTATATAATTTCTGTTTTTCCCTTTAATTTTTTTATAAGATGGAAAAGAATTAACAAGACCTTTTCCTTTATAGTTTTTCCAGAACCTAAAAAATGTGCTTTTTCTTTTTATCAAAATAAAAAAAATAAAGGAGAAATATTGATAGATAAATTGGGATGGGAAGGAGATATATTGTCCATCAAAGATTATACAGAAGGAACACCTGTAAAGTATATTCACTGGAAAGCAACTGCCAAAACAGATAAACTTAAAGTAAAAGAGCTTTCAGACCATACTACTCAGCCTATAATAATAGATTTTGAAAAAATAAGCATTCTTGAAAAGGAGCTAAAACTAAGCTGTATAACCTATCTAATACTTGAAATGATGAAAAAAGGAATTCCTGTAGGCTTAAAAATTAAAGAAAAAATCTATAAACCTAATTTATCTTATAAACACAAAATAACTCTTCTTACCGAGCTTGCTCTATATGAATAAAGAAAAATTTTATAAAGTAGAAACCTCAGTAAAAATATTTACCTATTTCGCAGGACTTTTATCTTTTGTTGTTCTTTTTGGAAAAATTTCTTATTCCTTTTATGTTTTTACTTTTCTTCTTTTTTTAGCATCTATTTATTTGGAATATCGAAAAATTTATATAAAAAGAGTCTTTATAAATGCATTTGCTATTTTACTGGTAATTCTTAAGTTTTATAATGTAAGTTTAGAAATAGTTCTTCAGCCAGCTCTTGAAGTTTTGCTTTTTTTACAATCTCTTAAGTTTCTTGAAGAGAAGAAATTTAGAGATTATATGCAAATTTATCTTATTTCTGTTTTTATTCTTGCAGGAAGTACTCTGATTTTTTTAAATATAATTTTTTTAGTTTACTTATTTATTTATATTCTTCTTTTAAATACCTCTATAATCTTTCTAACCTATTATTCTCAGGATAAAGAAATTACTTTATCAGAAAGAGTACTGATAAGAATATTTTTAAAAACAAGTCTTATACCCCTTTTAGCTATACCATTTACAGCGTTATTTTTTATTATTTTACCCAGAACAGATTTTCCTCTTTTTGGTTTTTTAAATAAAGAAGCCAAAGCTAAAACAGGTTTTTCGGAAAATGTAAGGTTAGGAGAAGTTTCTGAAATCCAAGAAGACAATAGTGTAATTTTCAGAGCAAAAACAAAGAAATTAAAGGATGAACTTTTATATTGGAGAGGAATTGCTCTCAATTTTTTTGATGGAAAAACTTGGATCTCAACCAAAACTAAAAAAATTCAGGAGGAGATAATTTTAAAGGGATTGCCGGTAGTACAGATAATTTATTTAGAACCCTATGGAGATAGATATTTATTTGGGTTGGATAAACCCTATGATATTAATTATCAATATGGTTTTACTAAGCCTTCCAAATCTGAAAATTTAACTTTTAATTTGCCTATTCCTGTTGTCTCAAGGATAAAGTATAGGGTTATCTCAATTTTAACTGAAGTGATTCCTGAAAAAAATGTTGATAGAGAATTATATTTACAGCTTCCTCAAAATATTTCCTCAAAAATAAAAACCCTTGCTTTTTCTCTTAAAGGTAAAACTGATGAAGAAACCGCTGATAAAATTTTAAAGTTTTTAAGATACGGAGATTATAGATATTCTTTAAAAGATCTTCCTGTTTCTCAAAATCCCTTAGAAGATTTTTTGTTTAATTATAAATATGGTAACTGTGAGTATTTCGCTTCTTCCATGGCTGTTTTGTTGAGACTAAACGGAATTCCATCAAGGCTTGTTGCTGGATATAGAGGCGGGATTTATAACGAAGCAGGTGGATATTATTTAGTCAGACAGGGTGATGCACATGTATGGGTTGAAGTCTTTATAAGAGATAAAGGATGGGTAAGATATGATCCCACTCCACCTTCAAGCTATTTTTTTAAAAAGAAAAGTGTTCTCTCAAAGCTTGAGCTTATATTTGAAACCATCAATTACTATTATATAAATTTTGTTCTAAATTATGATTTAAAAAAGCAAATAGCTTTAGTTAAAGGTATCTCAAACCTTACTAAGATACCAAGGGCCAAATTTAATAAAAATCTTTTATTTATATTTTCTTTTGTTTTTATTACAGGTTTTATAGGGATTTTGTTAGCCAAAAATTTAAAAGGCTTTAAAAGACTGAGGAAAGAAGAAAAGTTAATTAAGGAGTTTTTAAGAATTTTAGAGACTAAAGGTTATAGGAAAGACGAAAATGAAGGTTTGGAAGAGTTTGCTTTAAAAATAAAAGAAGGCAATTTAAGGGCTCTTACCTTAGAATTTGTTAAAATTTTTGAAGAAAATTATTATAAAGATAAACTTTTTACTAAAAAAGAGCTTAATAAACTAAGAGAAATTATAAATAAATTAAAGGGTTTTTCTTAAAAAACTTCATTTATTTTTTTCTTTAAAATATTCAGGAGAAGGGATTAACGGTTCACCTTTCAATTTCTTTTCTTCAATTTCTTGGGAGACTTTTTCTATAAAAAGGAATCTTTCTGGAGAGCTGGGATGAGTTGCTAGGAAAGTGTCACTTATAGCACTGGGAAATTCTACTGCCATACGTCTCCAAAGTTCTGCAGCATTTTTTACTTCATATCCTCCCCTTGCTGCGATATAGGTTCCTACATAATCTGCTTCTCTTTCAAATTCCTTAGAATAAACAAGAGCTCCTAATTGTTGAAATGTTCCTTGTGTATCAACTCCTGTAGTTATTGCAATCAAAATATCTATAAGAGATCCTAAAATTACATTTCCCATTTTTTTTGTAATATGCCCCATTACATGATGAGCAAGTTCATGTCC
>PNIK01000098.1 GCA_002877985.1 Thermodesulfobacterium geofontis
TGATCATGCTGAAATAGGAAGTTTTCTTATGAGAACCTGGAACTTACCTGATAGATTGGTTGAAGCAGTTGATACCCACCATGAACTTGAAAAAGCAAAAGAATTTAAAAAGAGGCTGCCATAGTTCATCTCTCAGATGTTCTAATGGAGATAATATTGGTAGGTTCTATACAGCTATCTCCAATCTTTCTGCAAGTGGACTTTCTATGTTCGCAGGAATTATTATAGGGACATTGATAGGACTTTAATTTCAGATTTGGGAAACAGAAAGATTTCCCTCAAAAGGAGGGATAAATATTTATCTCAGAAAATTAAGTATTTTTGCTGGATTTATAGTTTTTTTAATTTTTATTTGGAAAGGCTTAGGTTATTTTTTAGATAGTAATAAAGAGAATGCTATTAAAGGATGGATTTTTATTTTGTCAATTTTAGCAGGATTTATTTTTCATAAAAGTAAACTATGTATGGCAAAGGCACTACGTGAACTATTTATTTCTGGAGAATCTTCAATGACAAGAGCTTTTACTTTGAGTTTGTTTATTGCTGTATTGGGAATTAGTTATTTAAAGTTAGCTAAAGTTTTAGATCCTCACTTTTATATTCTTCCTACATTTATGGTAATCTCTTTGATAGGAGGTATTCTATTTGGTCTGGGAATGGTTTTGGCAGACAGTTGTGCTTTGAGTATTTTATGGAAGCTTGGAGAAGGACAGATTAAATTATTAATTGTGGGGATATCCTTTATTTTGGTAAATTCTGTAACAGATAAGTATATAAATAAGGTGCAAGAGCTCTTAGAAGAAAACTTTGTAAAGAATATTTTCTTACCAGAATATTTAACCTATAAAGGAGCAGTTTTTCTTATTATAGGAGTAATTTTTGTATGTCTTATCTTTACAGAGTGGAGCAAAAAGAGCAAAAGATTTGTTATTAAAATTTAAATTTAAAATCCCGAGGGCAGAAGTCAAACTCAATAAGCACCTTTTCCTGAAATTACAGCTGGTATAGTTTTTAGTAAAATCCACATATCAAGCCAAATAGACCAATTTAAGACATAATAAACATCAAGATAAACTCTTGTTGGATAATCTATTTCATTTCTTCCCATAACCTGCCAAAGCCCTGTTAAACCTGGTTTAACCTTATAATATATCTCCTTAAACTCTTTATAATATTTCTCAAGTTCATCTTCAGTAACAGGTCGTGGTCCAACAAGGCTCATATCTCCTTTTAAAATGTTTATAAATTGAGGAAGCTCATCAAGAGAATATCTTCTTAAAAATCTGCCAATTCTTGTTATCCTTGGATCAGATGTAATTTTTCTTTTTTTGTTCCATTCTTCAAGATATTTTTCATTATTCTCAAGAATTTCTTTTAGCCTTTCTTCTGCATCTGCATACATAGTGCGAAATTTGAAAAGTTTAAATTTCTTACCTCCTTTTCCAACCCTTTCTTGCAAAAAAAAAATTGGTCCGGGACTGTCAATTTTAATCAACAGGGCTATAATCAAACCAATTAAAAGAGCTAAAGGAAGAAAAATAAGAGTAAATAAAATATCGAGAAAATTCTTCAAAAATAAGTTTAACTTTGAATTCACGCTACTTTGAGGTAATACTTTCCAAATTTAAATTAGGTAAAAATTTTGCCTTTGAAACTAAAAATTTCATGGCCACTCTTTTGAATCTCACTTAAAAGCACGAAAAAAACCTTTCATCTCCTCCGTAAACGTCAATGGATAGAATTACAATATCAGCTATACCTTTTCTTAATGCTCTTTTTAAAACCTTAAGAGGTCTTACTTTTAACTCTTTTCCTTCAACTTTTACCATATAACCAAGATAGGCATCTCTAATAAGAATTCCACCAGCCTCAAGAATTTTTTCACTAATTCCTACAATAAAAACCCTTTTTATACCAATATTTTATCTTATAAATAAAATTTTTAAAGGTTCGAATTGCCT
>PNIK01000001.1 GCA_002877985.1 Thermodesulfobacterium geofontis
AATCTCTCTTCAGTCTTCCTCTGCGCCTCTGCAAGTGCTCTAACTTCATACTCAGTTTTTTTCTGCACTTCTGCAAGCTTTTCTACAGAATCAGCTAATTTTTCTACAGTCTTTTTAAGTTCAAGAAAATCATCTCTTTTTACAATTTCTCCCCAGTATTTAATAAGTTTTAAAATTACTGCCTTAATTTTAGGATCTAACTCCTCTAAACTTTCATAAAGATCTACAGGAATAACCTGCATTTAACAACCCCTTTAATAATTGCCTCAATTTTTAAATTTTTAATATACTACACCTTTCCCAAAAATACAATCTAATTTACCATACCCTCATACTTCTACCACTTCCCATGTGACATAGTTTAGAATAATTTTAAATTAGGGCACTTCCGAAGTGGTATAGTTTAGAATGGTTTAAATTAAAAGAAAGTATAGGAGGCTTGCGAGGGCTAAAAAGGGACCAAAGGGAATTTCGGTTTTTAAATCAAGCTTCTTATTTACTCCCCTCGTCCTCTGCCATAAATAAACTCCCAAAAAAGCAAGTACACCTGTAATTGAAGCTAACATCAAAATCCAGTAAAAACTTTTATATCCTAAAAATGCACCTATCCCTCCCATAAGCTTAAAATCACCCATTCCCATTCCTTCTCTTTTAGAGAATTGATAATAAAGCTCATTTATCAAAAAAAGAAGTCCAACTCCAGCAAAACCAGATAAAAGACTTGTTATAAAATCAACAAAAGGATTTAAACCAAAAAGAGAAAAAATCCATCCTATAAAAATAAGACTTAAACTCAGTTTATCTGGAATTTCTCTTATCTCAAGATCAATAAAAGATGTAAGTATAAGGGTAAGAACATAAAAGGAAAATCCAAAAAAAGTAAACCATCCATAAAGGGATTTAAACTTAATATAAACCCATAGAAATAAAAAGGCAGTTAATAATTCAACTAAAGGATACTTTAAAGAAATAGGAGCTTTACAATAGGCACATTTTCCTCTAAGAATAATATAAGAAATAATAGGTATGTTGTGATACCATTTTAAAATATTTCCGCAGTGGGGACAAAAAGAAAAAAGAGGATTTCTGATAGATAAACCCCTGCTCCATCTATAAATTATCACATTTAAGAAGCTTCCTATACAGAGGCCGAAAATAAAGATCAAAAAAGTCATTTTAAAGATCTTTAACTTTTTTCTGAATTTTCTTTCTTTCCGCTTTCTTCAAGGGCTTTTTTATAGGCTGATTTTGCTTCCTCTATATAAAGAAGTGCCTTGATGAAATAATTCCATACTGTTTTCATATCCTTATCTATATCAACTATTTCTATTCCAAGCCCTGGTTCTTCAGGAGTTCCGTGGTGAATAACCACTCCATATATAGGAATTGTCCCTACATCTGGAATTTCCACCTCAAAATAAATCAATTTGTTAATAGGGATTTTCTTATCAGTTTTTATAAAACAGCCTTTATAAGAAACATTTAAAACCTCATAGGGATTTCCCTCACCAGGAAAAAAGGCTTTAAGTCTGGTTATACATCTTGGATATCTCCTAAGATCTATCATTTTTAAGCTCCTTTAAAATTTTGGGTACAGTTTCTGCTACCTCAGTAGCAGTGTAGCCAAAGGGTCCTAAGGTTTTGCTTAAATATTTTCCAGCCTCTCCGTGTAAATAAACTGCAAGAGAGGTTCCAATAAAGGGATCATATCCTTGGGCTATAAATGCTCCTATAAGACCTGATAAAATATCTCCCTGCCCTCCCTGTGAAAGACCAGGTTCATCAATTGAAGATATACCACATCTTCCATCAGGAGAATACACAATGCTATGAGGTCCCTTTAGAACCACTATTGCATCTGTCAATTGAGAAAGTCTTTTTGCAGATTCTAAACGATCTCTCATAATTTCATCCTTTGAAACCTTTAAAAGTCTTACTGCCTCTCCAGGATGGGGAGTTATAATTTTTGGTGCTCTATAGTTTTTTAAAATTTCAGGATTTTCAGAAAGATGCGTTAAGGCATCGGCATCAATAACTAAGGGTATCTCTAACCTGGGTATTAAATCAAAAAATAAATTTTTAACCTCCTCACTCAATCCAAGCCCCGGTCCTATAACAAGAACACTTTTATTTTTAACTATTTCTAATATTTTCATCAAATTTTTATACGAAATTTCACCTTTATCATTTTCTTCAAAACCAGCAGTCAAAATTTCAGGAATCATTGAAGAATAAATTTTTTGAAGACTTTTGGTTGAGGCAAGAGTTACAAGCCCTGCCCCTCCCTTTAAGGCACCAAGTGCACAAAGAGCACCTGCACCACTTTTACCTCTGCTTCCAGCTAAGATAACTACATGCCCAAAAGTGCCTTTATGAGTATATCCCCTTCTTGGTTTAAAAACTATTTTTGCCCAATTTAAATCTAAGTATTCTCTTTTTGGTCCTTTTTCTTCAATAATTTTTTTAGGAAATCCAATAGGAACAATTTCAAGTTTCCCTACATATTCTTTTCCTGGATAAAAGAAATGTCCAACCTTAGGAAGTTCAAAGGTTACGGTTAAATCTGCTTTTACTGCAGTTCCCAAAATTTGTCCAGTTTCAGCACATACTCCAGAAGGTATATCCACAGCCACAACTTTTGCTTCTTTTTTTTCTTTATATGTATTTATCTCCTCTATCACTTCTTTAAAAACTCCTTCTACACTTCTTTTAAGACCTGTCCCAAAAATAGCATCAACTAAAATATCGGGAAAGTAAGAATAAAGTAAATTTTTGAAAACTGAAAGGTCTTTAATTTCTTCTAAAGATAAATTTAAGTTTTCGAGAATTTTTAAATTTATTAAGGCTTCACCTTTATATTTTTCTTTTTTGCAAAGTAAAAGCACTTTCACTTCATAATCCATATCCCAGAGATGGCGTGCACAAACCATTCCGTCTCCACCATTATTTCCAGGTCCACAAATTATCAAAACTTTTCTATATCTTTCCAAGGGGTAATAACTTAAAATTTTTTCTGCTACCCCTAAACCAGCTCTTTCCATCAAAACTTCAGCAGAAATACCAAGAAAATTAATGACTACTTTATCTAATTCTTGCATCTCAGAACCTGTAACTACTTTCATGGTAGCTTTATGTTATTTAATTCTTATTTAGGATTCCCTAAAATTACAACTATACTAATAGTATATTCATTTTCATGAGATAAGGCAAGATAAATTTTTTCTCCACCCCTTTCTTGAAATATCTCTTTTGCTTTTCCAGTAAGTACTAAAAATGGGGTTCCATCTTTAAAATTTCTTTTTAAAATTATTTCTCTGAAAGAAAAGGGGGTGTATCCTCCCAGAGCTTTAAAAAATGCCTCTTTAGATGCAAAGGCTGATGCTAAATGAAAGGATATGTTTTTTCTTTTAAAGGCATATTCTATTTCTTCCTCTGAAAAAACTTTTTTTAAAAATCTTGAGCCATATTGATCCAATAACTTTTGAATTCTTGGAATATGAACTAAATCTACACCTATGCCTATGAGATCCATTTATTTTTTGTAAGTTCTTCTATAAGATTAATTCTTCTTTCGTGCCTTCCTCCTTCAAAGGGTGTTTCTAAAAAGACTTTAACAATTTCTATGGCTATCCCATCTCCTATAATTCTTCCTCCAAGAACAAGAACATTTGCATTATTGTGAAGTCTTGCCATTTTTGCTGAAAAAGGTT
Organism: Thermodesulfobacterium geofontis; assembly: GCA_002877985.1. Taxonomy (GTDB): domain Bacteria; phylum Desulfobacterota; class Thermodesulfobacteria; order Thermodesulfobacteriales; family Thermodesulfobacteriaceae; genus Thermodesulfobacterium; species Thermodesulfobacterium geofontis_A. Next base: position 3,711 of record PNIK01000001.1, read on the forward strand.
CGTGGCAGAGAGCGGCTCTTATTCCGGAAAATCTATTGGCCACAATACTCATTCCAAGTCCTGTTCCACAAATAAGAATACCAAAGTCTGCCTCTTTATTAAGAATTTTTCCTACTGCTTTGGCTCCATATTCTGGATAATCAACTGATTCAGGAGAAAAACAACCTACATCTATAACTTTATAATTTTCTTTTTGAAGAAATTCTTTTATTTTTTCTTTAAGAAAGTATCCAGCGTGATCCGAAGCTATTACTATTGATTTTCCCATTTTTTGAAAACCAGACAGGCATTTGTCCCGCCAAAACCAAAAGCATTAGAAAGGGCTATTTTTATATCTGCTTTGCGAGCCTGATTGGGTACATAATCAAGATCGCATTCAGGATCAGGATTTTCTAAATTTATAGTAGGTGGAACAATACCTTCGTAAAGGGTAAGAACAGTTAACACTGCCTCCAAACCACCTGCACCGCCAAGAAGATGTCCTGTCATGGATTTAGTAGAAGATACCATCAGTTTATAGGCATGCTCTCCAAAAACTTTTTTGATAGCCTTTGTTTCAGAAACATCATTAAGAGGGGTGCTTGTTCCATGAGCATTTATATAATCTACTTGATGAGGTTCAATTCCTGCATCCTTAAGAGCAAGTTCCATACATTTGGCAGCACCTTCACCCTCAGGAGGTGGAGCTGTCATATGATAGGCATCTGCATTATAGGCATATCCGATTAATTCTGCATAAATTTTAGCTCCTCTTTTTTGGGCATGTTCCAAATCTTCAAGAATAAGTATCCCACAGCCTTCTGCTATAACAAATCCGTCTCTTTCTGCATCAAAAGGGCGAGATGCCTTCTCAGGTTCATCATTTCTTGTGGAGAGAGCTTTCATCACTGAAAAACCAGCTATACAAAGAGGAGTTATCACACTTTCTGTTCCTCCGCAGATCATTGCTTTTACCTTTCCTTCCCTTATAAGCTTAAAGGCTTCTCCTATGGCGTGATTCCCAGCTGCACAGGCGGTACATATGGTACTGTTTGGCCCCTTTGCCCCAAATAAAATAGCTACTTGACCTGCAGCCATGTTTGGAATAATCATGGGAATGAAAAAGGGGCTAACTCTTCTATAACCCTTTTCATCAAGAATTCTGGTATAATGTTCAATTAACCCAACTCCTCCCATCCCCACACCTATAATAACTCCCACTTCATCTCCAAGATTATTTAAAGGTAATCCTGCATCCTCTAAAGCCATTCGAGTCCCTGCTATAGCATATTGGATAAAAGTATCTATACGGGAAACAAGTTTTGCTGGCATAAATTCTTCAGGCTTAAAACCTTTTACCTCTCCTGCAATCTGACTTGGAAAAGCTGAAGCATCAAATTTGGTAATTTTTCCAATCCCGGATTTCCCAGTTTTTATATTTTTCCAAGTTTCTTCAACACCTATTCCAAGAGGTGTTACTGCACCAAGTCCTGTAACTACTACCCTTTTTTTCACTATCCTACCTCTTAAATTATTGTTGCCCTGTTTTTGCTTTTATGTATTCTATAACATCCTTTACTGTTCTTAACTTTTCTGCTTCCTCATCTGGGACTTCCATTCCAAAAGCTTCCTCCATAGCCATAACAAGTTCAACAAGATCAAGGGAATCTGCTCCTAAATCATCAACAAAAGAAGCTTCAAGCTTAATTTGATCTTTAGAAAGATTTAATTTCTGAGAAATGATCTCAATAACTTTTTCTTCTACAGACATAGATAACCTCCTATAACAATTTTTTCCTTTCTTTTTACCAGATTTTCCTAAAAAGACAAGATAAAAAATTACTTTTTAAATAGAATTAATAAAAAACTAAAAAAGCTGATTACTATAGAAAGGAATAGCAAAATACTCGCAACAAAAATGCCTTTTCTTATAAGCGCCTGTAAGAAAAGATAAAAGATTAATAAAATAAAATACCAAATTAAACTTTTAAGAAAGGGTTCTATTACTTGAGAGGGCGCATAATTTTTTACAAAAATTACCATAGGAAATAAGCCCAAGAAAAGGGGTATGAAAATATAAATCACTTTCAAAAATATCTCTGCCAATACTTCTTCATAAGGTCTATTAACCATTTTCAGAAATTTGTATCTCTCAAATAGCTCTTTCATAGATAAGAACTTTAAAGGCTTTTCTACTACTACCAAAGTTTCTGGTTTTAAGGGAAGATCAGCTTCTAAATTTTCAAAAAACTCGGGGGAAAAATTTTTAGTATCCTCTTGAATAATAACCTCCTTTAAGATCCATTTTTTAGACTTATAATATCCCTCCTTTGCCCATATAACCTTTTTTGGTTCCTCTTTATTTACAAAAACAACAAGTATATCCTGTAAATATTCACCTTTTGGTTCAAGAGGTTTGGCTATTAAATAAAAATCTGAACCTCTGAGAAAGATCTGCTCATTAAATATTAAATAATACTCTCTTTTTTCTGCTATTTTATAATCCCAAGTATAAAGGCTTAAGAAAGCTGCTTTAGGAAATATAATACTTATGGCTAACCCTCCCATTAAAGCAAAGAAAAAAATTCCCTTCCCTATAAGGCTAATGATTTCTTTTTTAGAAAATCCAAGAGAAAAAAAAGCAAGAAGCTCCCCAGTTCTTGTTAACCAAAAAAGTAAAAGTATTCCCGATAATCCACAAACAAAAGGGAAAAATTCATAGAAATTGGCTAAGGATTTCCAAAAAACATAAGCTAAAAAAAGATAAAAAGGCTTTTTAAAAGATAAAAAACTTCCCAATTTTTCAAAAAAATCCACTAAAAAGTAAAAAACTGAAAAAATGAATAGTAAAAGTAAATTTACTTTAATAAGATCTGCTAAAAGATATTTTTTGTAAATTCTCATAGATATATCTCTCTTTTTCTTTTAAATCCAAAATATTGAAAAATAAGTAAAAGACTGACCAAAAAATAAAAAGACAAAAAACTCCAGAAAGGAAAGATTTTCCCATTTTCTCCTAAGGAAGAAAAGAAATTATAAAAAATATAAAAAATTAGAAAAACAGCTATTCCAAGAAAAAAAAGTAAAAATCTATAAGAGGTTTTAATATAAATACCAAGGAAAAAAGCTTGAAAAGCTAAAAATAAAGCTGAAAGGGGAAAGAAAAATCTTTGATAGTATTCGTTTAAATATCTGAAATAATCTGAAGTTCCGGGTTTAAGACCCCTTATATCCTCTTTTAATTCAGAAAAACTTTTTTCTCCCCTTTTAAAATAAAGCTTCTCTTCTTCAAGGATTTTAGTATTTAGTCTAAACTTATAATCTCCAAATCTTAAAACTTCTATATTACTTTGAGGATCTATAAAAATTCCCCATCCCTTTACTAAAGTAAATATATTTTCATTGGCAGAATAACTTCCATTTTGGGAAATGAAAAATCCTTTTTTACCATTTGTTTCTCTTTTTAAGAGGAATATATTTTTAAAATAATGGGTTTTATCTATTTTTTCAGCTTTTCTAACATAAAGGTAGAAATCCTTACCTAAGGAGATAGGTTTTTTTTCTGGGAAAGGTTTTTCTATCTGAGCTTTAACCAGTTCTATCTGAATCTCTTTCACCTGTCTCTTAGACCAGGGAGAAAGGAAAAAATGGGCTAAAAAGGTTATTAATAAACTGATTAAAGAAAAAACAAGAAGGGGTTTCATAAAATCTTTTAAAGAAAAACCTAAGGAACAAAAGGCAAGTACTTCCTTTTCATATTTGAGTCTATGTATAGCAAAAAGGACTCCCATAAAAACTGATAAAGTATAAATAAAGGATAGGAGTTGAAAAAAAATATAAATAAAGAGCTGAAAAATAACCTTAAACGATGGATTCAATTCTAAAAAATCCTGAAGTTTGATTATTCCCTGAACCAGAGTTATAATAGCGCTAAATACTATAAAAAAAACAAAGGTGTAAAAAAAATATTCTTTAAGATGGTATTTCCAAAAAATTTTCATCTACATAATTTTAAAATTTTTTTGAGAAATTTGAAGAAACCTTAATGGAAAAAATAAGTTCTGGACTGTATCTTCATGTGCCATTTTGCTTAAAAAAGTGTCCCTATTGTGATTTTTATTCGTTGAGTATAAAGGTATCAAAATATTTAGAAAATAAATATTTAAAGGCTATAAAAAGAGAATTAAGCCTCTTAAAATCCTTTTTGGAAAAAAAATTTGAGATAAAAAGTCTTTCTTTTATAACTTTTTATGCAGGGGGAGGAACACCTTCTCTTCTTTCTCCTCATTTTTACGAAGATCTTTTTAATTTTTTAGTTAAGAATTTTAAATTTTCTCCTAAGGAACTTACCATAGAGGCTAATCCTGAAACACTTACCTTAGAAAAAACAAAAGCTTTTTATGAAATTGGATTTAATCGTATAAGTCTTGGAGTACAAAGTTTTTCTCAAAGGGGATTAAAATTTTTAGGAAGGCTTCATAATTTGAGGGATATTTTTAAAGCATTGGAGTTTATTCTAAAAAGCGGTTTTAAAAATTTTTCCTTGGATTTTATATTTGGATGGAAGGGGCAGGGAGAAAAAACTCTAAAAAAGGAAATTCTAAAAGCTTTAGAATATAAACCTCCCCATTTATCTTTTTATGAATTAACCTTGGAAAAAGGGACAGTCTTTTATCAAATTTTTAAGGGAAAAAAATACTGGATAAAGGAAGAGAGATTATTGAACCTTTATAAGATAATTGAAGAAACTTTAAAAATTAACGGTTATGAAAGATATGAAATCTCCAATTATGCCCTTGCTGGATTTAAATGTAAACACAACCTTATTTATTGGGAACTTAAACCCTATTTAGGTCTTGGTCCCTCTGCTGTATCAAGAGTTGAAAATTTAAGATGGAAGAATCCAAAAGATCTTAATTATTATTTTGAGAGTCTTTTAAAAGAAAATAAACTCCCTTTAAAAATAGTTGAAAATCTTGATAATTGCGAATTTGCTAAGGAATATATATTTATGGGATTAAGATTACAAGAGGGTATTAGTTTAAAAAAATTAAAGAAGAAGTACAATTATTCCTTATCTGAGGAAATCTTAGATACTCTAATAAAAGAAAAATTAATAGAAAGAAAAAATAAAAAAATAAGACTAACTTTTGAGGGAAAACTTTTACATAATCAAATAGTATTACTTTTATGGAGAAGTTTATACAATTAGTTCCTACACCCTTTTTAGAAGGTTCTATAACAATTTATCAACCTGAAAAGGGCTTTAGATTTGGCATAGATTCTGTTTTACTGGCCCATTTTTTAAATCTTAAACCAAAGGACTTAATTTTAGAGGTAGGAGCAGGCTCTGGTATCATTTCCCTTATTGCCTTAAAAAGATTCCCTTATTCAAAAATTTTTGCCTTAGAACTTGAAAATATCTTTATTGAATGTCTTAAAAAAACTATTCTTAAAAATAAAATTCAGGAAAGACTTTTTGTAGTAAAAGGAGATATTAAAAACCCTCCCTTTAAACCAGGTATTTTTGATATAATCTTTTCCAACCCCCCTTATTTTAAAAGTGAAACTGGAAGAAAAAGTCCCTATGAAATAGAAAACATCACCAGAAGAGATGTAAAATTTGATTTAAATGAATTTCTAAAAAATATAAATTTTCTCTTAAAAAACAGAGGCAAATTCTATCTCATATTTACAGCCTTGAGACTTTCTGAACTTATTTATCTTCTTAAAATAAACAGGCTTGAACCAAAGTTTTTAAGATTAGTTTATTCTTATCCAGGAACTGAAGCAAAACTTGTTCTCCTATTAGCAATTAAAAATGCTAAAGAGGAAGTAAGAATTCTTCCACCTTTATTTATATATACTTCAAAAAAGGGGGATTATACAGAAGAAGTAAAAAATTTTTTAAAAAGAATTGAATATACCTAAAAAGATATTTATAATGTAAAATATGAGAGAAGCGCTTTTATATGAACGTTTGGAAGATAAAAAGGTAAAATGTAATTTATGTAATCATCATTGTATTATTTATCCCAATCATACAGGTATTTGTGGAGTAAGAAAAAATGAAGAAGGAATTCTTTTTTCTTTAGTTTATGGAAAGGTAATTGCAGAACATTTAGATCCCATTGAAAAGAAACCGCTTTATCATTTTCTTCCTGGATCCTGGAGTTATTCTATAGCAACTGTGGGTTGTAATTTTCGTTGTAGTTTTTGTCAAAACTGGGAAATTTCTCAATATCCCCATCTTTACGGCAGTATTCCAGGAAGACAGATTCCTCCAAAAGAAATTGTAAAAACTGCAAAATCTCAAAATGCAAAAAGTATTTCCTATACCTATACAGAACCGACTATTTTTTTTGAATTTGCCTATGATTGTGCAAAATTAGCTGTAAAAGAAGGACTTAAGAATGTTTTTGTTTCCAATGGATACATGACTAAAGATGCCATTGATTATATAAAACCCTATCTTCACGGAATAAATGTAGATTTAAAAGCTTTTAGAGAAGAATATTATAAAAAATTCTGCAAAGCAAAACTGCAACCCGTTCTTGATAATTTAAAATATTTAAAAAATCAAGGTATATGGTTAGAGATAACTACTCTAATTATTCCTGAAGAAAATGATGATCCCTCTGAATTAAGGGATCTTGCTAACTTTATAAAAAATGAACTCGGACCAGAGGTTCCTTGGCATATTTCTCGTTTTTTCCCCCATTATCAACTCTTGGACAAACCCTTTACTCCTGAAGAAACCTTATTAAGGGCTTATTACATTGGAAAAGAAGCAGGGCTTTATTATATTTATATAGGAAATGTTCCTGGAAATCAATATGAAAATACTTATTGTCCTAAGTGTAATCATTTAATTATTGAAAGGTATGGTTTTAGGATTTTAAAAATAGATCTTAAACCTGATTTAACCTGCCCTAAGTGTGGTTTCTTTATACACGGGGTCTGGAGTTAAGGATTTTAAAAACTTTGCTCCCAGCTGACCACAAGCAGCCTCTATTCTTAATCCTTTGCTTTTTCTTACAGTAGTTAATATTCCCTTTGAAAGAAGAAATTTTTGAAATCTTTCTACATCTTCTTGGGAGGGTCTTTCAAAGGGTAGTTCAGGATGGGGATTAAAGGGTATAAGATTTACTTTAAAAGGATAACCCCTTAGAAGTTCTGCCAGTTTTTCTGCATAATCTAAACTATCGTTTACGTTTTTAATCATTACATACTCAATGGTGAGTCTACTATTTTTTATGCGGGGAAATTTTTTACAAGCAGAGATAAGATCTTTAACAGAATATTTTCTGGCTATAGGTATTAATTTTCTCCTTATTTCATCTGTGGGGGCATGAAGAGAAAGAGCAAGAGCAGTAGGAAATTCCTTCGCAAGTATTTCCATCTCTTTTATAAGACCTACAGTTGAAACAGTAAGTCTTTTTCTTGAATAATTAAATCCCTTGGGATAAGAAAGTATTTTTAGGGTTTTAATAAGGTTTTCAAGATTTAAAAGGGGTTCTCCCATTCCCATAAAAACTATATTTCTTAAAGGAAGCTCTTCTCCTCTTTCTTTAAGATATCTTCTTGCGAGAACAACTTGAGAAATTATCTCATAAACCTCTAAATTTCTTTTAAACCCAAGTTTTCCTGTAACACAAAATTTACAACCAATTGGACAACCTACCTGAGTGGAAACGCAAAGAGTATAATGATCCCTTTCGGGAATTATAACCGTTTCAATCAAGTTTCCATCTTTTAGTTTTAGAGCAAATTTAACAGTTCCATCAAGATCTTCTTCCTTATCAATTGCTTCTGGAAGTTCCAGAGAAAATTTTTCAGAAAGTTTAGCTCTTAAGGCTTTAGGAAGATCAGTCATTTCATCAAAATTTAAAGCACATTTACAGGTAATCCAGTGAAAAAGCTGTTCCCCTCTATATGAGGGCTCTCCCAAAGATATCATAAGCTTTTTTAATTCATCTATGTAGTAGTTTCTTAAATTGGGTTTATTTACCATAGCTTATTAAAGTTCTAAAGGTTTTACCAGATAAACTGTAGAGAGTTCACTTAATTCTCTTAAAGCTTCCGAGGTGGGAAACTGATCTAAACTTAGCAATATTACATTTGTTTTTTTTATAGGATCCTGTCCCACATACATTCTTGAAATATTTAAATTATGACTCCCAAGAATAGTGCCTATTTTTCCTATAACTCCTGGTCTATCCTCATTAAAAATATAAAGCATGTGCCCTTCTGGTAAAGCATCAAGTCTAAATCCATTAATTCTAACTATACGGGGTTCCTTTTTACCAAAAATGGTTCCCTCAACTACTGTATAACCTTCAGTATGTTTAATTTTAGCACTTATCAAAGAGGTAAAATCTTCTGAGATCTCCGTCTTAGATTCTATTATTTTTATATCTCTTTCTTTTGCCCTTATAAGTGCGTTAACATAATTAACATCCTCCTTTAAAAAGGGAGAAAGGAGTCCTTTTACAAAAGCAAGAGTTATGGGTTTGACATCAAGTTTTGAAATTTCTCCTTTATAAATAATTTCCACTTCCTGAATAGCTCTTTCCACAATTTGGGCAGCAAGTAATCCCATTTTTTCCGCTAAAACCAATATGGGAGTAATAATTTTTAAAACCTCTGGAGGCAAAGATGGAACATTCACTGCATTTCTTATTATTCCCTTTAATAGATAATCAACTACCTGTTTAGCTATTTCTACAGCAACGGTCTTTTGAGCTTCAATAGTTGAAGCTCCAAGATGGGGTGTTCCAATAAAATTTTCTAAGGAAAGTAAGGGATGATCAGGATCTATGGGTTCTTTTTCAAAAACATCAAGGGCTGCACCTGCAACCTTACCTGAGACCATAGCTTTATAAAGGGCTTCTTCATCTATAATCCCACCTCTTGCACAATTAATAATGTAAACTCCATCTTTCATCATAGAAAAGGCTTTTTCATCTATAAGATGGTAGGTTTCTTTAGTAAGCGGGGTATGAATGGTAATAAAATCTGATTTCTTGTACAATTCCTCCAAACTTACAAGTTCTACCCCTTTTTTTTCTGCTGCCTCTGGAGAAACAAAGGGATCATAGGCTATAACCTTCATTTTCATTCCCAGAGCTCTATCTGCAACTATACTCCCTATCCTTCCTAATCCAATAATTCCAAGCACTTTATTATTTAATTCAACTCCCATAAATTTCTTTTTCTCCCATTTTCCTTCCTTTAAGGACAAAACAGCTTGAGGAATTTTTCTTGCAAGGGCAAATAGCAAAGCCAAGGTGTGTTCAGCTGCAGATAAAGTATTTCCTCCAGGAACATTCATCACCACAATACCCTTTTCATTAGCTGCTTGTAAATCAACATTGTCAAGTCCTGTTCCTGCTCTTCCTATAACTTTAAGATTCTTTGCCCTTTCTATCACTTCCCTTGTCACTTTGGTTGCACTTCTTATAATAAGTGCATCAAACTCCGGAATTATTTCTAATAGCTCTTTATAAGGAAGACCTGGTTTATAAACAACTTCTAAACCAGCATTTTTAAAAATCTCTATTCCCTCTTCTGAAATAGGATCTGAGATTAAAACTTTCATCTTTTACTTCCCTCCTTTTTCTAAACTTTATAAATATTCTTTTTTTACATAATCAAAAAGCACTTCCTCAGCTGCTTTTATTCCTTTACCAAAAGAGACTTGATACCCAAATAAGTTTAACCCCATTTCTAAGGCTGAAAGAGCTATTAAAAGATCAAAGGGAGACTGGTCTCCCATATGGGTAATTCTTAAAATTTTTCCTTTAAGATGATCCTGCCCTCCTGCAAAGATTACACCCAATTTACTTCTTAGAAATTTTAAAAGCTCACCTGTGTTCAATCCATCTGGAGCTTTAATAACGGTAAGTGACTCAGATGGAATTTCAGGAAAAATTTCCAGATTAAGTGCTAATATAGCCTTTCTACAGGCAAGAGAGAGAGTTTGATAATGTCTAAAAAGTCTTTCAAGCCCTATTTCTCTTATGCGTTTAAGCATCTTCCTTAATCCTATAAGAAGGCTTATAGCTGGAGTAAAGGCAGTAGTATCTTTTTGATAAGCCTTTTTTTCTTTTTTAAAGCTGAAATAATACTTTGGAAGCTTAGATTTTTCTGCAAGTGCATAGGCTTTGTCTGAAAAGGCAATAAAAGATAGTCCAGGAGGTAAACTTAAAGCCTTTTGAGAACCTGTAATGACCACATCAAGACCCCATTTATCCATGGGAAGTTCATATACTCCAAGAGCAGAAATTGCATCTACTACTAAAACAACTTCTTTATCTTTAAGAATTTCTGCAATTTCTTTAACAGGATGCTTCACTCCGGTTGAAGTCTCGCAAGCTTGAATTAAGACCCCTTTAACATCTGGATTTTTCTTAAGAAGCTTCTCCACATCCTCAGGCTTAACAGCCTTTCCCCAAGTAACATCTATTACTAAGGGTTCTAAGTTAAAGGTCTGAGCAAGTTCTAACCACCTTTGACCAAATTTTCCTCCTACAACAACAATTACTTTATCTCCTGGTGAAAAAAGATTAACTATGGCTGACTCCATAGCCCCTGTTCCAGAGGAGGCAAAAAAATAGACCTCCTTTTTGGTTTGAAAAAGATATTTGAGTCCTTCTCTTATTTCTTTCAAAATTTCAGAAAATTCAGGTAGTCTATGATGGGTTATAGGCTGAGCCATAGACAAAAGTACTTCTGGTGCAACAGGAACGGGTCCTGGGGTAAAAAGATATTTCTTGTTTAAAAATTCCACTTTAACCTCCTTTTTGTGTGAAGATGATTTAAATTTCTATATCTAAAATCTCAAAGTTTTTTATTCCTGAAGGTGTATCAACCTGAATCTCATCTCCCACCTCTTTTCCAATAAGAGACCTTGCCAAAGGAGAATATAAAGAAATGCTCCCATTAGAAGGATCTGCCTCATAGGGGCCAACAATTCTATAGGTAACTATTTCATCTGTATCCAGATTTAATAATTTCACTTTAACTCCAAATTGAACTTTATCAGGAACTTTGGTAAGAGCAGGAATTATTTCTGCATTAGCTAAAATTCCTGACAATTCTTGAATACGCCCTTCAATATAGGCTTGTCTCTCTTTAGCTGCTTCGTATTCAGCATTTTCTGAGATATCTCCATGAGCTCTTGCTTCTTCAATAGCTTTTATTACATTTCTTCTCTCAACTTTGATAAGATATTCAAGCTCCTTTTTAATTTTTTCTAAACCTTCTGGAGTAAAAGGTATTTTATTCATAGGAACCCTCTTTATTAAAATTTATTAAAATTTAATGTTTAAATGCTCTTTGTCCCGTAAACATCATGGCTATAGGAGGATTATATTCATTGCAGGCTTGAATCACTTCCCAGTCTCTTATAGAACCTCCTGGCTGTAAAATAGCTGTAATGCCATGTTTTGCTGCTATATCTACAGAATCTCTAAAAGGCAAAAATCCATCTGAAACCATAACTGCACCTATAAGTCCACCCTTTTTTTCTTTTGTCTCTTCATCAATTTCTTCTTTTTGAGATCTAGGTCTCAGACCCTTTTCTATTTCCAGTTCCAATTGTTTATAGGGTATTTTGTATTTATCGTAGCAGAGAAGATCAGCATATTTAGTATAGGCTTTAAAAATAGCTATTTCTGTACAACCAACCCTATCCTGTTCCCCTGTGCCTATACTTACTGTACATTCATTTTTAACAAATAATACAGAATTGGAGGTAACACCCATTTCAACAGCCCAACCAAAAATCATATCCTTTATTTCCCTTTCATCAGGTTCTCTAACACATTTATATTCTACTCCATCTTTTACTGCTACCGCAGGCATTAAATCTTCTCTTTTTCTAATTCTATTTAATTGAGAAACTTGAACAATTAATCCTCCATCCATGAGGCTTTTAAATTCAACTACTCTGTATTTAGCATATTCTTCTAGTTTATCCATTCTTTTAATTCTAATAATTCTTAAAGATTTTCTTTTCTTTAAAATTTCTAAGCTCCCTTCTTCATATTCAGGTGCAGCTATAACTTCAAAATATTGCTCCACTATTGCTTCTGCACAGGCTTTATCTACAGGTCTATTCAATGCTATTGCTCCACCAAAAGCTGCTATTCTATCAGCTCTGTAAGCTCTTAAAAAAGCCTCTTCTATAGTAGTTCCATAGGCAACTCCAGAAGGATTGTTATGCTTAACAATTACACAGGCAGGTTTTTCAGTTAGATATTTTAAAATATTAAGGGCATTATCTATATCAGTAAGATTAGTTTTACTTGGGTGTTTTCCAAACTGAATAAAATCATTTTCTTTTAAACTGGAAATTAAACCGAAACCAGGTTTAATAAACTCGCATTCCCCTAAAATTAAATTCCCTGCAACTAATTCGTAGAGAGCGGCTTCCTGATCTGGATTTTCTCCATATCTCAACCCTTTTTTTTCAAATACACCTGGTTCTACCTCCACTTCCCATCTTTTTTTCTTATAAATAAGAGTCTGATCTCCAAAAGTAATTCTTAATTCTGAAGGAAAAGGGTCCTCTACAATTGTTTTGTACATCTTTTTAAGATCCTCAGCCATAATTAACCCCCTCTGATTTCTCAAAAATGAATTAAATTACCTCTGCCCTTTTAAGTGATAAAATATACTTTATCATATCCTCAGCAATTCTCCAGCTTGCTCCAGGAGAACCCATCAATTTTTTTACTTTTTCAAGCTCTCTTCTAACTTCAGCCCTTTTATTTTCATTTTTTATAAACTCTTCTATCTTTTGAGTAATAGCTCGAACTTTATCTTTTTCTTTTAATATTTCTGGATATATCTCCTTTCCCAAAATTAAATTAGTAAGACTAATATAAGGAACCTTCACCAGTTTTTTAGCAATGAAATACATCCAAGAGGGTAAAGAGTAGGTAACTACTGCAGGGATCCCAATAAGCGCAGCTTCTAAGGTTATGGTTCCTGAAGCGAGAAGAGCAACTGTTGAGTATTTTAAAACTTCGTACTGGCTATTTTCTACTACCTTAAGCTGGGATCTTGCTCTGTCCCATAAAAAGGAATCTCTAAGACCCGGGGTTTTAACCATTATTCCCTGAATATGAGGATTTGATTTTTTTAAGTTTTCAAAAATTTTCAAAAAAAGAGGTATATGGCGAGTCACCTCTCTTTCTCTACTACCTGGAAAAAAGCTCACTAAAGGCTTTGATTTATCAAATTGATATATTTCGTGAAAAAAACTCTCTGATAGATTAATTTTTATTAAATCTAAAAGGGGATGTCCCAAATAGATAGTAGAGATTCCGTAAAAGGAAAAAAATTCTTTTTCAAAGGGAAGAACTACATAAAGTCTATCTACATATTTTCTTAAAATGTGAACTCTCTTTTTATTCCAAGCCCAAACCTGGGGAGCTATGTAGTATATTACAGGATAGCCAAGTTTTTTAGCTAATTTAGCTATCTTTAAATTAAAACCAGGAAAATCTACCAGTATTATTACATCTACTTTTCTTTTTCTTAAAAATTCCTCAATTTTTTTATAAACAAACCAATATTTTTTGAGTTCAGAAAAACTTGGTAACCCAACCAAAGCAAGTGATTCAGCAGGAAAAAGTATTTCTATACCAAGACTTCTCATCTTTGGTCCACCAATTCCAACAAATTGAAAAGCTGAATTCAGTTCTTTTATTCTTTTAATTAGTAAATAGCCGTAAACATCTCCAGAAATTTCGCCGGTGATAATTAAAATTCGAGGAGAGATTTGATGAATCATAAGAATTTTTTTAAATTTTCTTCAACCTGTTTTTTTATTTGAAAGGCAAGTTCAAGCGATTTTAAAGCTTCTTCTCCAGATACTTTAACCTTTTTTCCGTTAATAACACTTCTAACAAAGGATTCAAGCTCTTCCTTTAAAGGGTCACTCTCAGGATAAGATTTTTTATTCAATTTGTATTCCCTGCTTTGAGGATCTACTTTAACTTCTAAATAGCTTTTTTCTAAGGTATCAACTACATAATAGGCACCTTTTGAAAAAACTCTAAATTTTCTCTGTTTATTAAGAGATATCCTGCTTGCTGTAAAATTACAGGTTGTTCCATCCTCAAAAACAATCCTTGCATTTACTATATCAGGTAATTTAGTAAAAAGAGGAGCTCCAACAGCATGAATAAATTCAACCCTTTTATAGTTTTTTATAAGTAAGGCAAGATCAAGATCATGTATCATAAGATCTAAAATTACATCTATATCAAGATTTCTTTCTGCAAAAGAAGATAATCTGTGAGCTTCTATAAAAAGTGAATCCTTTATATTTTGTAATAAATTCTTTACTGCCTCTTGAAATCTTTCAATATAACCAATTTGAAAGGGTAAATTCTTTTTAATAGAAATTTCCACAAGTTCTTCTGCCAATTTTAGTTCATGAGCAAGGGGTTTTTCTAAAAAAACTGGTTTTCCTGCTTTTAAAAAATCTTTAGCAATTTCATAGTGGGTAATAGTAGGAGTAGCTATACTTACAGCATCAACCAAAGAAATAATCTCTTTATAATCGGTAAAAGCTTTTACTGAGGATCCCTTTTCTCCTAATAAATTAAGGGTTTCTTTAATTCTTTCTGGATTTATATCTACTATGGCTAAAAGTTCTACTTCAGGAATTTCTGCAAATTTCTTAGCATGAAATCTTCCTAAATGTCCAACACCTATAACTGCTACTTTTACTTTATTCATTTTTATTCTTCTTTATATCCCACTATAGAAATGTTATTTTTATCAGCTAACTTTATAGCTTCTTCTCTTTGTAAAAAAAACGTTTTCCCTACTTCAAGAGCTAAAACCTTAGCCTGTGCTTTAATTAGAGTCTCTACAGTTTTTAATCCTGCTACCGGTAGGTCCATCCTCAAATCCTGAATAGGTTTAGCTATTTTAATTACTACTGTATTTTTTCTAAGTTTACCAGCTCTTAAGATTGTTTCATCTGTTCCTTCCATTGCCTCTACAGCAACGGTCATCTTATTTTTTACTACTACACATTGTCCTATATCTAAGGATCCAATCATTTTGGCAATCTTAAATCCATATTTTATATCCTCCCATTCTTCAGGTGTAGGAACTCTTTTAGTAAATATACCTTCAGGGGTTAAAAATTCTTGTAAAAATTCTGAAGGACCTCTTATTGAAAATCCTTCTTTTTCAAGCTCCTCTATAACAGATCTTAAAATTGAGTCATCCTCTTTAATCTTGATCTTTCTCCACAAAGCTAAAGCCTTAAAATCCGGAATTCCAACTTTTAAAGCGTGACTTTTGTCTATCTTTCCTAAAAAAACAAGATTTTTTATACTATTTTCTTTAAAAATTTTAATAAGCTTTCCAAATTGACCTATAGAAATTTTAAAAACTTCAGGAGTAAACTTTTTTAATTTTTCTTTTTGCTCATTGGAAAAACAGATAGCAACAATTTGGTAATTTTTGTCTTTTAAAGTGCGAGCTAAAATGATGGGAAATTCTCCCTCCCCTGCAATTAATCCTATTTTATTATCCTCTAAATCCATATTTAATTATTTTTAAAAAGCTTCTTCTCCTTCAAAGGGTTTCCTTCTCATTATACCCTGTTTTGAAGGATTTTCCAAAAATTGTATGAGCCTTCCTATAATAGGATCTTCTCCAAATATATCCTTTAATTCTATAATTATTTCTTTAATAGTTGAGGGAGCATCCAAAAAATACCCAATGGCTTGGGAAATTTTCCTAATTTCCTCTTTAGTAAAACCTGCCCTTCTTAACCCTACTAAATTTATTCCCTGTATTTTAGCTGGAATACCAAAGACCTTTACATAGGGAGGTACATCTTTATCTACTCCACTCATGGCACTAACAAAGGCATAGGCTCCTATTTTGCAAAATTGATGAACCGCTGAAAAACCTCCCATTACCACCTTTTCTTCTACTCTTACATGACCCCCTAAGGTAGCATTATTGGCCATAATTACATGGTCACCTATTTTACAATCATGAGCAATATGAACATAACTCATAAGAAGGCAATTATTTCCTATTCGTGTAATTCCATCATCAAAGGCGGTACCTCTATGGATAGTTACAAATTCTCTAATAATATTATAATCACCTATTTCTACACTTGTTTCTTCACCTTTATAACCGATGTGTTGAGGAGGTGTCCCAATTACAGCAAAAGGTCCAATTTGATTACACTTTCCTATTTTTGTGTTACTCTCAATATAGGAATGAGCCTTTATAACTGTTCCCTTTCCTATGTATACCTTTGATCCTATATAAACACTTGGACCTATTTCTACGTCTTCTTCTATTTCAGCTGAGGGATCTATGTAAGCTGTAGGAGAAATTTTACTCATCTGCCTTCTCCTTATTTAAGATTCCTGCTGTAATTTCTGCTTCTGCTACAATTTTTTCATTTACTTTAGCAATTACTGTAGTCTTAATTATATGTCCTTTCCTTTTAAATCCCTTTACCTCAATAATAATAGTATCTCCAGGATAAATAGGTTGTCTAAACCTTGCCTTATCAATCCCTGCAAGCACAAAAAGTTTTTCTCTATATTCTGGAAAGATAATCATAAGTCCTGCACCTGCAGCCTGAGCCATGGCTTCCAAAATCAGAACTCCTGGCATAATGGGATATCCTGGAAAATGTCCCATAAAAAAGGGTTCATTAATAGTAACATTTTTAATTGCTTTTACATACTCCCTTTCCGCATCTATTTCTATTATCTTATCAATCATTAAAAAGGGATATCTATGAGGTAAAAGCTTAAAAATTTCCTTTAAATTTATTTCTTTTTTTTCCATTTTAATTACCCCCAGATTTTTAGTCTTTTGAAGTTTTCATCCTATATTAGCATAAAAATTTTTATCCCAAAAGGGCAATTTCAATTGCAAATTTGGATCTTGCTGGTAATTTTTATCCATGGAGAAATTAAAAGAAAAAAATTTAAAGGCTCTTCTTAATTTCCTGCAAAAAGAATTTCCCTTGGGTTCAGAGCCTTTTAAGATTTTAGCTGAGAAATTTGGACTGGAGGAAAATGAAATTATAGATTTTTTGAAGGATTTGAAAAAAAGAGGAATAATAAGACATTTTGGAGCTACTGTAGATTCATATAAATTGGGATATATTACCTGTTTGTGCGCAACAAGTATACCAGAAGAAAAAATAGAATCAGCTTATGAGATAGCAAAACTTCCTGAAATAACCCATGCTTATCTTAGAGAACATGAACTTAATTTTTGGTTTACAATAATTACCAAATCAGAAAAAGATTTAGAGGATTTTTGTAAAAAATTAGAAGAAAAATTTCAGATAAAAATTAAACTTTTTCCAGCTATAAAAAAGTTTAAAGTAAAAGCAGTTTTTGAAATATAAATTTACTGCATAGCTGCACCAGCCATAACTCCTAGAACTGTAATGGGTACCTGCTCCTCTACCCCTTTAGCAGCTCTGTTAACACTCTTCAAAGTTTTTTTAGCCTCTAAATAAAGGGAATCATCTTTGAGTAATTTCCCAAGAGTACCCTGTCCACTCTCAATCTGAGCTGTTATTTTTCTTAAATCCTCAGAAATGGCTTTTAAATCTTTATAAAGTTTTTCATCTGTCATTAACTTACCAAGGGTCCCCTCTCCTTTCTCAAGTCTCTTAGAAACAGTTTCCAAATTGGCTACAGTTTGTCTTAAGCTTTTATATAATTCTTCATCTTTAACCAATTTTCCAAGTGTACCCTGTCCACTCTCAATCTGGGCTGAAACTTTCTTTAAACTTTCTGCTGTTGCAGTAAGATCTCTGTAAAGTTTATCATCACTTATAAGTTTACTTAAAGTACCCTGTCCTTTTTCTATTTTTTCTGCAATACTTTTAAAACTTTGGGAAGCATCTCTTATATTTGCTACCAGAATTTTTAAATTTTCTTTACCCTCTTTAGTCCCGATTAATTCCTTTAAACCTTCCACAGTGGGACCAATACTTGCTAAGATTTCATCAACAGAAATAGCACTTTCTGTATATGCTATCATTGAACCAGGCTGTAAATAAGAAGTTGAAAACCCAGGTTTAATATCCACGAATTTGTCTCCTAAAACACCATAAGTCCTTATAGCTGCTGTAGCATCCTCTTGAATCTTATAACCTTTATAAATTAAAAGTTCTACCCTTGCTTTTCCCTCTGGAGTCAATTCAATCTTTCCCACCCTACCAATGGGAATTCCTGCCATCTCAATTTTTGCCCCTTTTGTAAGCCCGGAAATGTTATCAAATACTGCATAGATTTTATAAACATCCTTTGGAACAAAGGCTTCCTCTGCAAGTTTAAAAGTAAGATATAAAAGGGCTATAATCCCTATTAATACAAATATACCAACTTTTATTTCTGTTCCTCCTTTTATAGCCATTTTCTCAAACCTCCTATTTTATTTTTATAATAACGCACTTTCTATAAATTTTTTAACAAATTCATTATTAGAAGCTTTTATTTCTTCAGGGGTCCCTACTTCTATAATAACTCCTCCATGTAAAAAGGCAATATAGTCTGAAAACTTGAAGGCAAGATTAATATCATGACTTACTATTATACAAGTAAGATTATATTTTTCTTTAAGATTTTTAATTAATTCCAAAATAGAAACCTGTAAAATTGGATCAAGCCCTGTAGTTGGTTCATCAAAAAGTACCACCTGAGGTCTTAAAGCAAGGGTTCTTGCAAGAGCAGCTCTTTTTTTCATTCCTCCAGACAATTCAGAGGGATATTTATTTTTAGCAAATAAAAGATCTACAGCCGAAAGAAGTTCTTCTGCTATTTTTTCCATTTCAGCTTTAGACATTTTAAAATGTTCCTTTAAAGGAAATATTATATTTTCTTTCACTGTCATAGAATCAAAAAGTGCTCCTTCTTGAAATAAAAAACCTATTTTTCTTCTTATTTTTTGTAATTCCTTTTCGGAAAGTTTTGTAATATCTTTATTTTCAAACCAGATTTCTCCGCTATCCGGTTTCAAAAGTCCAACTATATGTTTTAAAAGTACACTCTTTCCTGTTCCACTTTGTCCCATTATAAAAGTAATTTTACCATCAGGAATGGTTAAATTAACTCCTTTCAAAACCTCAAGTCCATTAAAACTCTTCTTAAGATCCTTTATAGTAATCATGGTTTTTAAAAAATAAGAGTAGTTAAAATATAATCAACTACTAAAATACCCACTGTAGAAATAACAACAGCCTCAGTAGTTGCTCTTCCAACACCTTCTGCTCCTCCAGAAGCATAATAACCCTTATAACCACAAACTGTTACCAAATAAGCACCAAAGAAAATGGATTTAATTATTCCGCTCATAATATCTTTTAATTCAACCATATCAACCATTCTTGCAGTCAAAAGACCTGGATCTATATGGAGTAAAAATGTTCCTACTACATAACCTCCTGCAATACCAACAAAATCTGAAATAGCTGTTAGGAGAGGTAAAACTAAAATAGCAGCCCATAGTCTTGGACTTATAAGATATTGAATCGGATTAACAGCCATTATCTTAAGAGCATCGATTTGTTCAGTAATTCTCATACTCCCAAGTTCAGCAGAAATAGCAGAGCCTGCTCTGGCAATAACAACAACCGCTGTAAGAACAGGACCCAATTCTCTGGTAAGGGTTAAAGCAACTACACCCCCAAGAATACTTTGAGAACCAACCTTAGCTAAAGCAATATTTACCTGATAAGCAGTAACCATCCCCGAAAAAAGGGAAGTTAAAATTACTACCAACCAAGATTTAACCCCTATAAATTCCATATGTTTTATAAGAAGTTTCACCCGGTAAGGTGGAAAAAAGGAATAAATAAGACTTTTTAAGAAAAAGAGAAAAATCCCTCCACAATCACTTAGAACTTTAAGAAAACCTCTACCTAAAAGCGAAAAAAAATTCACTCTAAAATTGCTCCTTTAGCTCCTGATTGTACCAAGGTATAATATTTTTTCAATACCCCTTTTAAATCTTTTTTAAAAGGCTTCCATTTTTTTCTTCTTCTTTCCAATTCCTTTTCTGAAACTTTTAAATCAAGTCTTCTCTGAGGAATATCTATTTCTATAATATCCCCATCCTCAACAAGGGCTATGGGACCTCCTTCTGCTGCCTCTGGAGAAACATGTCCAATACAGGCTCCTTGAGTTCCACCACTAAATCTTCCATCAGTTATAAGAGCAACAGAATCACCCAATCCCATCCCTATAATTGCAGAAGTAGGAGATAACATTTCTCTCATCCCAGGACCACCTTTTGGTCCCTCATACCTTATAACTACCACATCACCAGGTTTTATTTTTCCTCCTAAAATAGCTTTATAGGCATCTTCTTCCGAATTGAAAACTTTTGCTTGTCCAGAGTGTTTTAGCATTTTTGGTACAATGGCACTTGTTTTTACTACTGCTCCTTGCGGTGCAAGGGTTCCATAAAGAATAGCTATTCCCCCTTCCCTATAATAAGGATCTTCAACAGGTCTTATTACCTCATAATTGAGAACCTCAACTCCTTCAAGATTTTCTTTTAAAGTTTTTCCTGTAACAGTTTTTACATCAAGATTTATTATTCCAAGTTTAGAAAGTTCTTTCATCACTGCAGGAATACCACCTGCAAAATGGAGATCAACCACACTATGTTCTCCTGCAGGAATAAGTTTAGCAAGAACTGGAGTCTTTCTTGATATCTCATCAAAGGTTTTTAAATTTATATCAATTCCTGCTTCCTTAGCAATAGCTAAAAGATGAAGAACTGTATTTGTGGAACAACCTAAAGCCATATCAACTGCTATGGCATTCTTAAAGGATTCCTTAGTAATAAGTTTTTTTGGGGTAAGATTTTTCTTTAATAATTCCATAATCTTTCTTCCTGTTTCTTTAGCAAGTCTTATTCTTTCAGAGAATACAGCTGGGACAGTTCCATTTCCAGGAAGAGCAAGACCTATAGCCTCTGAAAGACAGTTCATGGAATTTGCTGTAAACATACCAGCACAGGAACCACAGGTTGGACAAGCAAAGGTTTCAAGTTCCTTCAGTTCTTCTTCACTCATCTCTTTAGCTTTAACTTTGCCAATTCCTTCAAAAACTGAAATAAGATTGGCTCTTTTTCCTTTATAATTACCTACAAGCATTGGACCACCAGCTATGATAATAGAAGGAATATCAAGTCTAAACATAGCCATAAGCATACCAGGGGTTATTTTATCACAGCTTGTAACTAAAACTAATCCATCAAAGGCATGAGCCATACTCATTATTTCTATGGAATCAGCAATTATCTCACGACTGGGTAAGGAATATTTCATTCCCTCATGATTCATAGCTATTCCATCACAAACTCCTATTACCCCAAATTCTACAGGAACTCCTCCTTTTTCTCTAATCCCAGCCTTTACTGCCTCTACAATTTGTCTTAAATGAATATGTCCAGGAACTATTTCATTAAAAGAATTAGCAATCCCAATAAGTGGTCTTTTTAGTTCTTCATCAGTAAAACCAAGAGCTTTAAATAAAGACCTGTGAGGTGCCCTTTCTAACCCCTTCTTTACTTTATCACTTCTCATAAAATCTCCTTAATTTTTATTAATTTAAAACAAATAAATCTTGCTGTCAAGAAAAAATGTATTAAATTTTAAAAAACCAAAAATTTAATCAGGGGGTTTTTTCAATGCTTAAAGATGAAGTAGAAAAAGCTTTATCTAAGGTAAGACCTTATCTACAAGCAGATGGGGGAGATGTAGAATTAGTAGAAGTTACAGACGAAGGGGTTGTAAAGGTAAAATTAAAAGGTGCCTGTGGATCCTGTCCTATGGCTCTCATGACTCTTAAGATGGGAATTGAAAGATATCTAAAAAAGGAAATTCCTGAAGTAACAGAAGTAATAGCTGTTTAATAAAACCTAAATTATTAAAACTTTCAAAGGGTGGGAAAAATGGCAAGAATTACAGTAGAAGATTGTCTTAAAAAAGTGCCAGGAAGATTTAGATTAATTCATTTAGCTATAGAAAGAGTAAAACAATTGAGAGAAGGAGCTCAACCTCTTATAGAGTGTGATAATAAGGAGATAGTTACTGCTTTAAGAGAAATTGCTGCAGGTTTGATAACTCCAGAAAATATAAAAGAATTGAGTAAAAAAGAAAAAGCTACTTCTCCCTATGAAATTTCAGAAATTTTAAAACAAAAAAGTCTAAACAAATAAAATGGCCTATAAAGATTATTATGCTATACTTGGGGTCCCAAGAGATGCAACTCAAGAAGAAATAAAGCGTGCTTATAGAAGACTTGCTCTGAAGTATCATCCCGACAGAAATCCAGGAAATAAAGAAGCTGAGGAAAAATTTAAGGAAATTTCTGAAGCTTATGAAGTCCTTTCAGATCCAGAAAAAAGAGCCATATATGATGCTTATGGTTATTCTGGTTTAAAATCAACAGGTTATAGAGGATTTGAAGATATCTCTGATATTTTTAAAGCTTTTTCTGATATTTTCGAAGAATTTTTTGATTTCTCTTTTGAAGAAAAAGTTCATACCCGACCAAAAGATGGAGCTGATCTTTCCTATGAGATAGTCTTAGATTTTGAGGATCTTTTCCAAGATAAAAAAGTAAAATTGGAAATGGAAAAGTTTGAAGTTTGCGAAGTATGTAAGGGATTAGGTTATGATCCAGAAAGGGGGATTAAAACTTGTGAGGTATGTAAGGGCAGAGGAAAAGTTACCTATACAGAAGGGTTTTTCAGAATAAGTTACACTTGTCCAGATTGTAAAGGAAAAGGAACAGTTTATGTTGCTCATTGTTCCAACTGTAAGGGTTCAGGTAAAGTTTGGAGAAAAAAAGAACTGGAAGTTGTTATTCCTGCTGGTATTGAAGATGGAAGCATTTTAAGAATACCAAGAGAAGGAGAACCAGGTATTTTTGGTGGAAAACCAGGAGATTTATTTTTAAGAGTAAAAATAAAACCCCATCGCTATTTTTACAGAGAAAAAAATAATTTAATTGGACAAATTAAGATCAATTTTGTCTCTGCTATTTTCGGAGATAAAATTAAAATTCCCTATTTCGGAGAAGAATTGGAAATAGAAATACCTCCTGGTATCCAGCCAGGAGAGGAAATAGTTATTGAAGGGAAAGGTCTTCCTGATGTAAAAACAGGAAAAAGAGGTAACCTAATTTTGAAGGTACAAATAGAATTACCTAAAAAGATAAGTAAGGAAGGAGAAAAATTGCTTAAAAAATTTGCTGAAGTAGAGGGAATTAAAAGTTTTGAGAACGAATTACTCTTAAATCCAAAAAACTCTAAAAATAGGAAAAATAAATTTTGGGAAAAATTTATATTTGGAAATAAATAAAAATTAAAATGTCTCAGTTTTCTCATCTTACGGAAAAAGGTGAACTTCATATGGTAGATGTAAGTGAAAAGCCAGATACAGAAAGAATTGCTATAGCAAAAGCTGAAGTGATTTTCCCAGAAGACATTTATCCTCAAATAATTTCTCAGAGTGTACCTAAAGGGGATTTTTTAGCCTGTGCAAAAGTAGCTGGAATACTTGCAGCTAAGAAAACATCAGAACTTATTCCTCTTTGTCACCCCTTATCTATTTCTAAAATAGATATAGAATTTAATTTTGTTCCAGAAAAATTTGCTCTTGAGATAATAGGCAAAGTTAAGACTGTTGCCAAAACAGGAGTAGAAATGGAAGCATTAACAGCTGTGTGTGTTGCGGCTTTAACTATTTATGATATGTGCAAATCCTTACACAAAGGTATAAAAATTACTGATGTTCGCCTAATTTACAAGACTGGTGGTAAAAGTGGAGAAATCCTTTTAGAAAAAGCTTAGGAGGGTTTTTATGGAAAAAGAAAGGCTTGAGTTTTTTAAACAGCTACTTCTAAAAAGAAAAGAAGAAATTTTAAAGGAAGTTTTAGAAACTAAAAAGGAATTAACAGAAATAGGGGAACCTCTTCCTGATGCCTTAGATCAAGCAACCAGAGAAAGTAATCTTGCTTTCGAATTAAGATTAAGGGATAGAGAACAGAAACTTTTAAAGAAAATAGAAAAGGCTTTGAGAAAAATAGAAGATGGAACTTATGGTATATGTGAATCTTGTGGAACAGAAATAGATGAAAAAAGACTTATAGCTCGTCCTGAAGCTACTCTCTGCATTGATTGTAAGAGGGCACAGGAGCGAATGGAAAGAATTAGAGGCGAATGAAATTTATCGAAGTTATTAAGGTTTCTCAAAACAATTTAAAAGGTTTTGATCTAAAACTTCCCTTTTACAAACTTATAGTAGTTACAGGAATTTCTGGAGCTGGAAAATCAAGTTTAGTCTTTGACACTCTTTATGCTGAAGGGCAGAGAAGATATTTAGAAACCTTTTCTTCTTATGTAAGACAGTATTTTGAAAAACTTCCCAAACCAAAAGCAGAAACTATAAATAACATCCCACCAGCTCTTGCTTTCCCTCAGGGAAACTATATTAAAACCTCTCGTTCAACAGTAGCAACTCTTACTGAAATAAGTCATTTTGCTAAAATGCTTTATCACAAAGCAAGCATTCCAAAATGTCCAAAATGTAATCAATACATTTACATAAAGGATCCCCATTTTATTGCTAAAGAAATTATCCAAAAATTTAAAAATATTCCCATTTACTTGCTTGCACCACAGAAAATAAAGACAAGTTTTGATTATCTTAAAAAAGGGCTTCTTTCATCAGGATTTAGTAGAATTTTTTGGAAGGGTAAAGTGTGTGAGCTTGAAGAAATGGAAGAAATACCTTCTATAGATGAAATAGATATAGTTATCTATAGGCTCAAACCTTCTGAAGAGGATCTACCGGAAATTGTTAATGCTATAGAGCAAGCTTTTAAGATTTCCAATCAATTAAAGATAAGAACCTTATATGGGGAAGAATTTCTTTATTTACAAGATTTGGTATGTCCAATTTGTGGATATAAGGTTCCTCCAAAAAATCCCAATCTATTTTCTTTCAATACCTCTCAGGGAGCATGTCCTGAATGCAAAGGGTTTGGAAATCTTTTAGTAGTTGATTTTAAAGCTTTAGTAAAATATCCTGAAAAATCAATTAAAAATGGAGCAATTCCTCTTCTTGATTACCCCTTCATGCTGGAAGTAAAAATTGACCTTATGGATTTTTTAAAAAGGGAAGGCATAAATCCGGATCTACCTTTTGAAAAGCTTTTTCCAGAAATAAAAAGAAAGGTTTTTTTTGGAGAAGGAGATTGGTATGGACTTAAAGAGGTAATAGATTGGCTTGAAAGCAAAAAGTATAAACCCCATATAAGAATCCTTCTTTCAAAATTAAGAAGAGAAATAACCTGTCCTGTATGCAAAGGTACCCGTTTCAATCCGCAAGCACTTATCTTTTATATTCAGGATTTAAATATAGGAGATTTTTATAATCTGGAAATATCTCAAGCAAAGGATTTTATAAATGAATTTCTGTCCAAAAATAAATTGCCTGCTGAAGAAAGACTTGCAAAGGAAATCCTGAAAAGACTTTCCTATCTTGAGGAGGTAGGACTTTCTTATCTTACTTTAAACAGAGCAAGTAAAACCCTTTCTGGTGGAGAGGCAAGTAGATGTCTTTTAACCAGAGCTCTTTCTTCTAATTTAGTGGAAACCCTTTACCTTATTGATGAACCAACCACAGGACTCCATCCCACTGATACCCAGAAGGTACTTAAATTTATGAAAACCTTAGTTTCTCAAAATAATACAGTAGTCGTAGTAGAACACGACCCAGAAATTATTACTCAGGCTGACTACTTAATAGATTTGGGACCTGAAGGAGGAGAAAAGGGTGGTTATCTTCTCCATGCAGGAAGTCCAAAAGAAATTTTTGAAAAGGATACCCCAACCGCTCTTGCCCTTAAATATCTCAGTTCTCCTCGTAAAATTCTACCCTTCACTCATAATTCCTATTCTGAAAAATTAAAAATAATCAAGGCTAAAAAGCATAATTTAAAAAATATAACGGTTTCTTTCCCTATCGGTGCCATTACAGCTATCGTTGGTGTTTCAGGGTCTGGAAAATCAACTCTTCTTGAAGAAATAATTTATAAGGGTATTACTGCCTACAAACAAAATTTAACCTTTGATGCCTGTGAATCTATAGAAGGATATGAGAACTTTTCTCAGATTCTTTTTATTACTCAAGATCCCCTTGCGCGTTCTCCAAGAAGTATAGTTGCTACCTATATAGGAATTTTCCCCTATATTAGAAAACTTCTTGCCAGCACCCCTCTTGCTAAAAAATACGGATATACTGAAACCTTTTTTTCTTTTAATTCTGAAATTTCACAATGTCCTGAGTGTAAAGGAATGGGGTTTGAAGTTATAGAAATGCAGTTTCTTTCAGATCTTATTCTTCCCTGTGAAGTATGTAAAGGAAAAAGGTATAGAGAAGAAGTGCTTGAAATAAAGTGGAAGGACAAAAATATTGCAGAGATATTAGAACTCACGGTAGATTCCGCTTCCAAATTTTTCGGAAATCATCCCCCTATTATAAAAGCCCTAAATATTCTGCAAAAGCTGGGGCTTGGTTATCTAAAATTGGGACAACCTCTTTCTACACTTTCTGGAGGAGAGGCACAGAGATTAAAAATTGCAGAAGTATTAACCCAAATTAAGGGCGAAAAAACTCTTATTCTTCTTGATGAGCCTACAGTAGGACTCCATTTAAAGGACATAGAAAAACTCGTTTCTTCTTTAAAATATCTTAGAGATGAAGGTCATACTATCGTAGTAGTTGAACATAATCCAGAAATAATACTCTCTTCAGACTGGATAATTGAGTTAGGACCAGAAGGAGGAGAAAAAGGCGGTTATCTTCTTTTCGAAGGTTCTCTAAAAGATTTTTTAAATCTTAAAAATCAAAAAAGTCCCACAGCTTATTATTTAAAAGAGTACTTAGAAGGACTAAAACTTAAAGAAAAAGCTGAAAGAGAAAAAAAATACCATTATGAAGATTCTTATATAAAACTTAGAGGTATAAGACACCATAATTTAAAGAACATAGATGTGGATTTACCAAGAGGAAAATTTATAGTGATTACAGGTGTTTCTGGTTCAGGAAAATCAACCCTTGCTTTTGATGTTATCTTTACCGAGGGACAAAGAAGATTTTTAGAAACACTACCTGCTTATTTAAGACAATTTTTAAAACTCTATGAGGAAATAGATTATGATTTAATTTCTGGAATTCCTCCTACAGTAGCTTTAGAACAAAGATCAGGAGAACTATCTCCCCGTTCTACAGTAGGTACCCTTACAGAAATACTTCCCTATTTAAGGCTTCTTTATTCAAAAATAAGCAAAACCTATTGTCCCAAATGTAATTCCCAGCTCATACCCCGTTCAGAAAGGGAGCTTCTTGAATTTGCTAAAAAAATTTTTGAAGAGGAAAGACTTGAGTCCGCTGAGGTTACCTTTCTTGCACCCATTATAAAGCATCGTAAAGGAATATACAGAAATCTCTTTGAAAAGCTTTTAAATTCTGGATATCATGAAGTAAGAATTGATGGAGCTTTTTACAAACTCCCACCTATACCCTCCTTATCAAGGTATAAAGAGCATACTATAGAGGCTATAATAGGTAAAACTGAGTTCAAAAAACTTAAGACCTTTGAGGATCTTTTTTTAAAAACTCTAAAAGAAGGAAAAGGAGAGGCTTTGCTTCTGATAAATTCTAAGGAACTTCTTTTTAGTCAAAAAAGAGTCTGTGTTAAGTGTGGAATAAGCCTTCCTGAACCTGATCCCTTACTTTTTGCTTTTAATTCTAAAATTGGAGCCTGTCCTAATTGCCAGGGTCTTGGAAAAATAGAGAATGAAATTTGTCCTTTATGTAACGGAAGCAGATATAAAAAGGCGGTCTTTTATTATAAAATAAATGGACTTTCTCTTCCTGAGCTGTGTGAATTAAGCATAGAAAAGACAATAGAATTTTTTAAGAATCTTAAACTTGAGGGTAAAGAAAAAGTGTTAGCTGAAGGACTTATTTCAGAGATAATTTCGAGGCTTGAATATCTGGTTCAGCTTGGTGTAGGCTATTTAACACTTGCAAGATCAGCAGATACTTTATCTTCTGGTGAGGCCAAAAGAGTAAGAATATCAGCTGAAATAGGGAGCAATCTTACAGGAGTTGCTTATATTCTTGATGAACCAACCATTGGGCTTCATCCCAAGGATAATGCCAAACTGATAAAGGTTCTTAAATCTTTAAGAGATAAGGGAAACACCGTTATTGTGGTGGAACATGATGAAGAAACGATCCTTTCTGCTGATTATATTGTAGATCTTGGTCCTGGAGGAGGAAAAAAGGGAGGAGAGGTTGTCTTTGTAGGTACACCCTTTGAACTCCTTAAAAATGAAATTTCTGAAACTGCTAAAGCTTTAAGAAATAATGAGAGAAAAAAATTAAAAAGTTTTAAAAGGAAAACCTCAAAATTTATCTTTTTAGAAGGCGCTTATTTAAGAAACCTTAAAAATATAAATGTTTCCATTCCCATAAACTCCCTTACAGTTGTGGTTGGAGTTTCTGGTTCCGGAAAATCAACCCTTATATGTGATCTTTTTTATGAAAATTTAAAAAAACTTTTAGATACAAAAGGAAAATCAAAAGTAGATTTATGGGGTGTTAAGAATATAAGGGGTTTTGAAAATATAAAAAGAGTTTACTTAGTTGATCATTCTCCAATAGGAAACACACCCAGATCTACCCCAGCAACTTATATAAATGTTTTTACCAATATAAGAGAAGTTTTCGCAAATACTCCTTTGGCAAGGGAAAGAGGTTATAAAGAGAGCAGATTTTCTTTTAATACTGAGGAAGGACAATGTCCTTACTGCAAAGGACAAGGTTATATAAAAGTGGAAATAAAATTCTTACCAGAAGTTTATCAGGTATGTGAATATTGCGGAGGAAAAAGATATAATCCAGAAACTCTTGAAATCTATTTCAAAGGAAAAAATATTTCCGAAGTTTTAAATATGGATTTTTCTGAAGCAAAGGAATTTTTTAGGCATTTTCCTTCTATTTATCAAAAGCTGAATATTGTATGTAACATAGGTCTTGATTATCTGAGTCTTGGTCAACCAAGTCCTTCACTTTCAGGAGGGGAGGCTCAAAGAATAAAACTTGCTAAAGAATTTGTCAAATCTTCAAAAGGAGGATCTCTCTTTATTTTAGATGAACCAACTACAGGGCTCCATATAAATGACGTGGAAAAATTGGTAAATGTTCTACAAGGACTTATTGTCAAAGGTCATACTGTGGTGGTAATAGAGCATAATCCAGAGCTTATTAAATGGGCAGACTGGATAATTGAGCTTGGTCCTGAAGGAGGAGAAAAGGGTGGTTACCTTCTTTTTGAGGGTCCCATAGAAGATTTTTTAAAGACTAATACCCCTACCTCACAAATTTTAAAGGGTTATTTAAACATCCAATAATTTATTCTAAATTTTCACAACTTTTACCTTCTCTTTGCGTTTTAAATTTTTGTGGTATAGTTTTTTTCAAAAGTTCTTGTGCGAGGTATTAACTCTATGAAAGTTAAAAGCTGGATGGTTACAGAAGTAATTACTGCTTCTCCAGAAGATACTGTAGAAAATGCAATACAATTGATGAGACGTTTTTCTATTAGACATATTCCCATAATAGAGAATGGGAAATTAGTGGGACTTGTAACTGAAAGTAACCTAAGAGCTTACCTTACCTCAGAAAAATTGCAACTCCCTT
The DNA here is from genome assembly GCA_002877985.1 of Thermodesulfobacterium geofontis. Taxonomy (GTDB): domain Bacteria; phylum Desulfobacterota; class Thermodesulfobacteria; order Thermodesulfobacteriales; family Thermodesulfobacteriaceae; genus Thermodesulfobacterium; species Thermodesulfobacterium geofontis_A. The sequence goes on from PNIK01000001.1 coordinate 33,508, forward strand.
TAAAAGAAGTTATGATTTTAAATCCTATTACCGTAGATCCTGAAACCTCAATTGATGAGGCAGCAAGAATTATATACAAATACAAAATTGGTGGGCTTCCTGTGGTTGCTAAAGGTCAGCTTGTGGGAATAATTACTATAACTGATATTTTAGAAGCCTTTATTGAGCTTATGGGACTTCTTAAGTCTTCTTCACGTTTAGATGTAATTCCTAAGAAGGATAATCTCGACGAAGTTCTGGAAATAATAAGAAAAAGTGGAGGAAAAATAATTTCTATAGGAATGGACGTAAACCTTAATGGAGAAAAGGTATATTTTATAAGACTTGAAAAAATAGCTCTTGATAAAATAGCCTCAGATTTAGAGGCCTCCGGACATAAAGTAATATCCTTGGTTGAATAGGAGACTTTAAAATGAATAACGAATTTAAGGTAAAAAGAACCATAGAAGAAATAAATAAGAAAATCGAGAAAGGTGAGGTAGTTGTATTAACTGCTGAAGAATTTTCAAAACTTGTAAAAGAAGTTGGACCAGTTCAAGCAGCTAAGGAAGTTGATGTAGTTACTACCGGAACCTTTTCTCCTATGTGCTCTTCAGGTGCATTTATTAATTTTGGTCACACTATACCAACTATTAAAGCCTATAGAGTATGGTTAAATGATGTTCCTGCTTATGGGGGGCTTGCTGCTGTTGATTTTTATATAGGTGCAACTGAAACAAGAGAGGATGATCCTCTTAATAAAGTCTTCCCTGGACAGTTTCTTTATGGTGGAGGACATGTAATACATGATTTAGTTGCTGGAAAAAAAATACATTTAAGAGCTATGGGCTATGGAACTCATTGTTATCCAAGAAGAACTTATGAAGCTGAAATAACTATTCATGATTTAAAAGATGCCATATTATGTAATCCAAGAAATGCTTATCAAAATTATAATTGCGCTATTAATCTCTCAGATAAAATTTTGTATACCTATATGGGGGTATTAAAACCAAATCTTGGGAATGCTAATTTTGCAACTGCAGGATGTCTCTCCCCTTTACTTAAAGATCCTTATTTAAAAACCATAGGTATAGGAACAAGAATATTTCTTGGAGGAGCTAAAGGATATATAATTTGGTGTGGTACTCAGCACAATATGGAAGTTAAGCGAACTTCAAAGGGAGTCCCTATTCAACCTGCAGCAACTCTTATGGTTATAGGTAATTTAAAAGAAATGAGTCCTAAATGGCTGGTTGGAACAAGTCATATAGGTTATGGATGCTCCTTAGCTGTAGGATTGGGAATTCCTATACCTATTTTAAATGAACAAGTAGCTGAATGGGCAGGTCTTTCTGATGAAGATTTGTTTACCCAAATAGTTGATTATTCCTATGATTACCCAAATGGAATAAAGAGAAATTACGGAATTGTAAGTTATGCAGAATTAAAGAGCGGAAAAATAAATATTCTTGGTAAAGAAGTACCAACTTATCCTATATCAAGCTTTTCAAGAGCAAGGGAAATTGCAGAAATTCTTAAAACCTGGATAAAAAATGGGGAAATGCTTTTAACTGAACCTGTTGCCAGTTTACCTGGTGCAAAACTTTTCCCTATGAAATAATCTGGGAGGAAAAAATGGAAACCTTTTTAATAGTTTTTCAAATAGTTCTTGCGGTTCTTATTATTCTTATAGTTTTAGTAAATGTAACCAAGGGTTCTGAATATGGAGCAGTTTTCAGAGGAGCTGAGGCAATTTTTGGTGGTGCAGGACCTACTAATTTTTTAAATAAAGTTACCATGATCTTAGTTTTACTTTTTTTCTTAAATTCTGTTCTTCTTACCAAGGTTTTTACAGAAAAACACAAACCCTTGATATTCAAAACAGGACTTCCTCCTGCTTCCGCTTCTAATAAAACCTTACCTCCCATTCCCCCTTCCATACCTACACCTCCAAAGGAACCTCTTTCTATTCCAAAAAGTAATAAATAAATCAATCCAGAATGAAAAATATTGCAATTTTCGGGGCTACAGGATCCATAGGAAAATCCACTATAGAATATGTTAAAAATTTTTCTGATAAATTCAGAATAGTAGGTCTTACAGCAAGAACAAAAATTAGAGAACTACAAAAACTCTCGGAAATTTTTAAAGTTCCTTATATAGTTGTAGAAAAAGAAGAGGATGCAAAAAATTTAAAATCTTCTTTAAGTTATAGAGCTGAAGTATTATGGGGAGATGAAGGATTAAAGGAACTTGCTTCTTTAGAACTTGTAAATACAGTAGTTATAGGGATTTCTGGGATAAAGGCTCTTATTCCTACTTATTACGCTTTGAAAACAGGAAAAAGAGTAGCTATAGCTAATAAAGAATGTATCATATCTGTAGGAAATCTTTTAAAAGAAGTTGCAAAAATTTGTCAAGCTGAGCTTATCCCTGTTGATAGTGAACATTCTGCTTTTTTTCAGTTATTACAAAAAGAAAAAAAAGAATATATAGAAAAACTTATTCTTACAGCTTCAGGGGGTCCTTTTTATAAAACCCCTTTAAAAGACTTTTCAAAGATAACTCCTGAAAAGGCTATTGCTCATCCCACATGGAAAATGGGTAAAAAAATTTCTGTTGACTCTGCAACTCTTATGAATAAAGGTTTTGAAGTGCTTGAAGCAATGGTACTATTTGATATTCCCTTAGATAAAATAGAAGTGGTTATTCATCCCCAAAGCTTGATTCATGGAATAGTAAAACTTATAGATGGTTGTTATTTTATGCATTTAAGCCCTCCTGATATGAAAATTGCTATAGCCTATGCTTTAAACTATCCAGAAAGAACAAGAATTTCTATAGTAAATTTTGATCTTGCTAAGGTTAAAAAACTTATCTTTGAAAAACCAAATTTCAGAAAATTTCCCTGTTTAAAACTGGCTTATAAAGTTGGAAAACTCGGTGGATTTTATCCCTTAATATTAGAAGCTGCAGACGAGGTAGTAGTTGAAGCCTTTCTTTCCTATAAAATAACCTTTGATAAAATTCCCTATTTTCTTGAAAAAACCCTAAATGAATTTAAAATACCCTCTATTAATTTAAAAAATGTTTATGATGCCTTAGAGCTTCACGAAAGGGTTTGTGAATTTACTAAAAATCTTATTAAAAGGTACTGAAGATGATTACCATTATTGTGGCGATTTTAGTAATAGGTATTCTTATTTTTGTTCATGAATTAGGGCACTTTCTTTCTGCTAAATTATTGGGAGTTAGAGTTGAAATTTTTTCCTTGGGATTTGGTCCCCGTCTTATAGGATTTACTGCTGGAGAAACAGAATATAGACTTTCTCTTATCCCCTTAGGAGGGTATGTTAAACTATATGGGGAACATCCTGAAACTGTTCCTCTGGTAGAAGATCCTGAAAGAGCTTTTGCTTTCAAAAAACCTTGGCATAAAGCTATTATAGTAATTTCGGGTCCCTTGGCTAATTTTCTTTTAGCTGTATTAATTTTTTGGTTTCTTTTTGCAAGTGTAGGAACTTACATAGTTCCTGCTAAAATAGGCGAAATAATACCAAATTCTCCTGCTGAAAAGGTAGGGCTTAAGCCAGGAGATGAAATACTTGAAGTTAATGGGAAAAGAGTAAAATCTTTTCAAGAATTGGTCTTTTTTTTAAGATCTAAAAAGATCCCAGAATCAGTAACTTTAAAAATCAAAAGGGAAGATCAGATTTTTGAGGTCAATTTAATGCCAGAGATAAAAGAAGATTACAATATTTTCGGCAAAAAAACTAAAATTCCTGTAATAGGAATAAAATCTTCTGAAGAAATTATTCATCAAAAACATGATCCTCTTTCAGCCTTTAATTTAGCTATTAAAAAAGTAGCTGAACTTACAGGTCTTATTTTTGTAGCTATTTGTAAACTTTTTACAGGAGAAATACCCTTCTCAACTCTTGGAGGTCCTATTACTATTGGAAAAATGGCAGGAGAAACTGCTAAAATGGGATTTTCCTATTTATTTTCCTTTACTGCCATTCTTTCTGTAAACTTAGGTGTAATTAATATCTTGCCTCTTCCCATGCTTGATGGAGGGCATCTTGTTCTTTTTGGAATTGAAACTTTAAGAAAAAAACCCCTCTCTCTAAAAACTCAAGAATTAATCTTTAAAATTGGTCTTATTTTAATTATTGCTCTTAGCCTTGCAGTTTTTTATAACGACATTTTAAAACTTTTAAAAGGATGGAATCTCCCCTAGTTCTTGCTATTGAAACCTCTGGTAAAACTGGAGGTATTGCTCTTTTTAAAGAAACTCTCTTAGCTGAAATAAGTTTACTTTCTAAGGAGTCTTATTCAACAATTATTTTTAAAAGTTTTCCCTTTCTCGAAAAGAATTTAAAATTTTCTTTGGAAGATGTAGATTATTATGCTATAGATGTGGGACCGGGAAGTTTTACGGGTTTAAGAATTGGTCTTTCCATTTTAAAGGGATTTAATTTAGTTTTTCCAAAACCGGTTATTCCTGTTTCAAGTTTAGAGGTTTTGGCCACTAATTTTGTAAACTATCCAGGAAATATAGTGAGTCTTGTTGATGCTTATAGTAAAGAAATTTTTTTGGCTTCTTATAAATGGGAAAATTTTTATTTAAAATCCATTATTTCACCACTATGTATTCCTTTAAAAGATTTACCTCTTTATGTAAACACTCCTTCTTTATTTTTAAGTGAAACTTTAGAAAAATGGAAGGATTTTTTGAAAGAGAATTTAAAAAGTCTTTTTCTTGAGCCTCCCTTCTCTCCCCATTTAAGCGCAAGTTTAGTTGCTAAATTGGCTTATATAAAATTAAAATATGGAGTAGCAGAACTAAAAGATGCAGAAACTCTTTTACCACTTTATTTAAAGCCTTCTGAGGCTGAGAGAAAAAGTGGTTTAAAGATAACATGGTAGCCTTTCTTTTAAAGAGACTTTTAACTCTTATTATTACTCTTTTTGGAATAACCATAATTAGTTTTTCTATAATTCATCTTGCACCTGGAGGACCTTTAAGCCCAATAACAGAATTTAATCCCAAAATTACACCTGAATATAGAGAAAAGTTAGTAAAAATGTATGGACTTGATAAACCACTTTATGTTCAATATTGGATGTGGCTAAAAGGAATTATAAAACTTGATTTTGGAAAATCCTTTTCCTTGGATCAGAGGCCTGTTTGGGATAAAATAAAGGAAAGACTTCCTGTAACTATATTCATAAATGCTCTCTCTCTTTTTTTAATTCTTCTTTTTAGTATCCCCTTAGGTGTTTATTCTGCAGTAAGAGCTGGAAGCACTTTTGATAGAATAATAACAGTGGTTACCTTTATCGGCTATGCTATGCCAAGTTTTTGGTTAGCCATAATACTTATGATGATTTTTGGAGTAAAACTTCAGTGGCTTCCCATTTCAGGACTTCATTCAACCATAGGTTATGATGAAATGAGTTTGCTTGAAAAAATCTGGGACTGGACAAAGCACCTTATCTGTCCTTTATTTGTAGCTACCTTTGGTGGAATGGCAGGGGTCTTAAGATATGTAAGAAATTCAACCTATGAGGTTTTAAGAGCAGATTTTATACTCTTTGCCAGGGCTAAAGGTCTTTCTGAAAATGTAGTAATTTACAAACATGCTTTAAGGAATGCTCTTTTACCTCTTATAACCATTTTAGGACTCTCTCTGCCTGGATTAATAGGAGGAAGTGTAATTTTTGAAACTATTTTTGGAATTCCTGGAGTGGGTCAGCTTATGTGGCAAGCTGTAATGGCAAGGGATTATCCTGTAATAATGGCTAATCTCTTTTTGATCTCACTTCTTACCCTTCTTGGAAATTTTCTTGCAGATATAGGTTATGCCCTTGCTGATCCAAGAATAAGATTAGAAGGCAGATGAAGGAAGTTTTAAAAGATTTAATAAAACATAAAATCGGTTTCATTTCTCTGTTGATCATTTTCATTTTAGTAATACTTGCTATGTTT
>PNIK01000010.1 GCA_002877985.1 Thermodesulfobacterium geofontis
TTGCAATCAAAATGTCTATAAGAGATCCTAAAATTATATTTCCCATTTTTTTTGTAATATGCCCCATTACATGATGAGCAAGTTCATGTCCCAAAACTAAGGCAAGATCTTCATCAGATTGAACAAATCTCATTAATCCGGTGGTAACATAAACTTTTTCATCAGGTGCTGCCCAAGCATTAATAGATTCATGGAAAATAAGCTCAACCTCATAACTACATCCTTCTAAGGATTCCATACTTAATTCAACCAATTCTCCATTTCTTTCTACAAGAAGCTTTAAATTTTTTTCTTTTTTTATTATTTCCATAGCTGAACGGGAGTCCTTAACTTCTCTATCATTTATTTTTAAAATTTTATCGTTTATTTTCAAACCAGCCTTGAAAGCAGGTGAATTTGGATGTATATACCACACAGTGGGGTTTTTATCTAAAACAAATTTTTCTGTTAATAATTTTGCATCCTCCTCTTTATACATTTCTTTATCATGTATCTCAAATCCATAAACAGGTTTTATTTTTTTTTTACAAAGTGGTGCTGATCCAACTATAAGATTATACCAAACTTGATTTAGTTTTTCCTTTCTTTCAAAATAGGTAAAAAGGGCTATTTTCCTCTGTTTAAGTCTCTCTGCTTCTATTGCTTCTTTAGGAACTTGTGGAATTTCTTTTAAGGAGGGAGCACAACTAGAAATCAAAAGTATTAAAATTAAAATAAAAAATTTCGCTTTTTTCATAATTTAATTATCCAATAGGAAAATGAGGAACAAATCCATACTTAGCATAAATTCTCTGGGCTTCAGAAGATTTTATAAATTCCACAAATTTTTTAGCATTTTCCAGATGGGGTGCATTATTAAGGATTGCTATGTAGTAATTTACTTTATCCCTTTGGTCAAAATCTTCTCCCACTTCAACCATATCTACAGGTAATCCTTGATTTTTAGCATATATTACCTCTGTTGCCCAAACAGGACCTACATCCACAGTACCTTTAATAATTCTTAGGGGAGTTTCTCTATGATGAACAAGCGTAAAGATGGTTGTACCTTCTGCTCTTTTTTCTTCCATAATCCTGTGAACAAGTTCTTCTCCTCCAGCTTTTCTGTACATTTCTACAATGTAACGAGTTATATCTTCAAGAGGACCAGGCTGAGAAATTCTAACTTCATCTTTTGCAAGATCCTTTAAACTTTTAATTCCCGCTGGATTGTCCTTGGGAACCATTAGTACGATTCGGTTATGAAGATAGACAGAATAATCTTTGATAAGTCCTCTTTTAACCAATTCTTGCATTGCATCTTCACTAACTGCAGTGTAAATATCAGGAGTAACTCTAATTTCCATATTACCAAAACGGGCTCCTCCTGCAAGAATTTGCTTAAGTTCAAGTCCAGGAGGAAGGGTTTCATAAAAAATCTTTTTTATTTCCGGATATCTTTTTTGAAAAGCAGATAGCAGTTCCTCCATCACCATAAATTGATTTCCTGCCATAAATAAAATAAGATCTGCTTCTTCAAGAAATTCCAAATTATGTAAATCTTCTTTGTAATTGATAGGAATTTCAGGGAGTTCTATATTCATTTTGTCTAAGTAAATTTTTATAATTAACCTTCAAATTGTCAAGATTTAAATTATTAAAAAGTGGTTTATAGTAATTTGTCTTGACAACCTTCAAAAATTTGTTATGTTATTTCTAATTAAGAAAGGCGCGTAGCTCAGTGGGAGAGCGCTTGCTTGACATGCAAGAGGTCGGCGGTTCGATCCCGCCCGCGCCTACCATATTTTATTTCTTAAAGGAGTTATAGGTTAAATTTTGAAAATTAAAATTAAGGGTCTTGGAGAATTTCAACTTAATCCTGGTTTACCTTTAAAAACTCTTATCCCAGAAATTAAAAAAATCACTTCCCAATTGCCTATAGGTTTTAAACATAATCATGAATATATAGACTGGCATTATTCCTTTAACGAAAAGGATTTAGAAAACTTAGAACTTGAGCCTATTTTTTCTTCAAACAAAGAAGCCCTTATTTTTCTTCGTCACACAGCTTCACATGTTCTTGCTCAAGCAGTAAAAGAACTTTTTCCAGAAGCAAAACTTGGTATAGGTCCTCCTACAGAGGAAGGCTTTTATTATGATATTTATTATAAAAAACCCTTTGATGAAGAGGATTTAAAGAAAATAGAAGAAAAGGTAAAGGAAATAATTAAAAAAAATTTATCCTTAGAAAGAAGAGAAATTTCAAAAGAAGAAGCCAGAAGGCTTTTTGAAAGACTCAAAGAAGATTTTAAACTTGAGCTTATTGAAGAATTACCTAACAGTAAAGTTTCTATTTATTCTCAGGAGAACTTTGTAGATCTCTGTAAGGGACCTCATCTTCTTTCAACAGGAGAAATAAAAGCGGTTAAACTTCTTTCTGTTGCTGGTGCCTACTGGAGAGGCGATGAAAGAAATCCCATGCTTTGGAGAATTTATGGAACTGCCTTTTTCTCAAAAGAAGAATTAAAAGAATATCTGGAAAGACTTGAAGAAATTAAAAGAAGGGATCATAGAAAATTAGGGAAAGAATTAGAACTATTTACCATTGAGGAAGATATTGGTCCAGGGCTTGTAATCTGGCTTCCCAAAGGTGCAATTATAAGAAACATAATAGAAAATTTCTGGAAAGAGGTTCATTTAAAAAGGGGGTATCAACTGGTATACACTCCACATATTGCTTTAAAAGATCTATGGAAGGTCTCAGGGCATTTAGATTTTTATGCAGAAAATATGTTTCCTTCTATGGAACTTGAAAATAGAGCCTACCAATTAAAACCTATGAATTGTCCTTTTCATATTTATGTTTACAATCAAAAAAGAAGGAGCTATAAAGAATTTCCCATAAGATACTGCGAACTGGGAACAGTTTATCGCTTTGAAAGAAGTGGAGTTTTGCATGGTCTTTTGAGAGTTAGAGGTTTTACCCAGGATGATGCCCATATCTTTTGTAGAGAAGATCAGCTTGAAGAAGAGCTTATACAGGTATTAGATTTGGTAATATATTTTCTTAAAATTTTTGGATTTTCTGAGTATAAAATCTTTCTTTCCACAAGACCTGAAAAGTTTGTTGGTTCTCCTGAAATTTGGGACAAAGCTGAGCTTGCACTTAAGAAAGCACTTGAGGATAAGGGACTTGAATATGAAATAGATCCTGGAGAGGGTGTTTTTTATGGTCCAAAAATTGATCTCAAAATCAAGGATGTCTTGGGAAGATTTTGGCAGTGCTCAACTATTCAAGTTGATTTCAACATTCCAGAAAGATTTGATATTGTTTATATAGGAGAAGATAACAAGTTTCACAGGCCTATTATGATTCATAGAGCTTTACTTGGGTCTTTAGAGAGATTTTTAGGGGTTCTTATTGAAAATTATGCAGGGGCCTTTCCTTTCTGGATAGCTCCAGTTCAAATTAAAATTTTAACTATTACTGATAGAACTATAAATTATGGAGAAAAAGTAGCAGAAATTTTTAAAAAAGAAGGATTTAGGGTAGAAACAGATTTCAGAAACGAAAAACTTAACTACAAAATTAGAATAGCACAGCAGGAAAAAGTTCCCTATATGATTATTCTGGGAGATAAAGAAGAACAAAATCAGGTTATTAGCGTGAGAACAAGAAGAGGTAAAGTTATCAATGATTTGAAAATAGAAGAATTTATAAATCAAATAAAAACGGAAAATCAACCAGAATATCTGTTAAATGAATCATCTTAGTTTCAAATTAGATTCTAAAATTTTTAAAAACAACAGAATTAAAATTCAATAAAATTCATAAGGAGGGGGTGATAGATGCAGAAGGATTTAAAGAAAAAGTATAGAGTTAATGAGCAAATTAGAGCAAGGGAAGTAAGATTAATTGGTCCAGATGGGAAACAAATAGGAATCGTCTCTCTTTCAGAAGCATTAAGATATGCAGATGATTATGGACTTGATCTTGTAGAAATCGCACCTAATGCCAATCCACCTGTGTGTAAAATTATGGATTTCGGAGAATTTTTATATCAGGAAGCTAAAAAAGCTAAAGAAGCTAAAAAGAAGCAGAAACAAATAGAAATTAAAGAAATAAAACTTAGTCCAAAAACAGATAAGCATGATCTTGAGGTTAAGATTAGACACATTTTAAGATTTTTGGAGGACGGAAATAAAGTAAGAATAAGAATTATATTTAAGGGAAGGGAAATTGCCCATCCAGAAATGGCAGACAGAGTTTTACAAGCTATTTTTGAGAAAGTATCAGATAAAGCTCAAATTGAAAGTCCACCTAAAATAGAAGGAAAGCAGATGATAACAGTTATTACGCCCATTTCTAAAAAATAGAATTTTCTAAGGATTCCACTCACAGAACTGTCTTAAAATTTGTAGCCCTGGTTTTCCGCTTTTTTCAGGATGAAATTGAACTGCAACTAAATTTTTATAAGCAATGGCAGATACAAAATTTATTCCGTAAAAAGTTATTCCACAAATAATTTCTTTATTTTCAGGAATTCCAAAATAGCTATGTACAAAATAATATTCAAAGTCAGGATCAAGACCTTTAAATACAGGATGTTCTCTAATCCATTTTACTTTATTCCACCCCATATGAGGAACTTTAAGAATTTCGCCATTCCATATAAGTGGTTGAGGAAATTTTACAACTTTTCCTTTGAGAAGTCCAAGCATTTCTGTTCCGCCATCCTCTTCACTAAATTCAAAAATAACCTGTGTCCCCAAACATATACCCAAAATAGGAATTCCTTTTAAAAAGGACTCAACCAAGAATTGGTCCAATCCAAAATTTTTCAAACTTTTTATAGCACTTTTTGCTGCTCCAACTCCTGGAAAAATTATTCTTTCTGCTTTCTTAAGCTCCTTTACATATGAAGAAATAAAGCAATTATAACCTAAATAATTTAAAGCTCTTGCTACACTGGTTAAATTTCCTGCCAAATAATCTATTATTCCTATCATTAAAAACTCCTTAAAAGTTCTTCTAATTCTTTAATTTTTTCTTTCTGAAAGTTTGATTTTTGGGTTTTAAAAATTTTAAACCAATTTTTAATTTTTTCTAAGCCAGCCCTGAAATCACTCTCTAATCCTTCTTTTTCAGCAAAATTCTTAAGTCTTCTTAAATTTATTATAACTCTTTTGATACCTCTATAAAAGGGTTTTTCTATGTTTTCTGGCGTAAGATCCCTTTTAATAATTTCTAAATATCTTTCTATTACAGCCTTTTTTAAAAACTGTATTTCCTCTTTAGTGAGATTTAGCCCTAATCCTTTTGGAGGAGGCTCAGTTAAATAAAAATAACTATTCCAGAAAAAAACCTCGGGAATTTCTCCACCTTCATACTTGATAACCTCTGCTTCACGTAGAACTTCCTCTCTTATAAACATTTTAATCAGATAGTTTTTTGAGTTCCTCAAGAGGTGGAAGATCTTTTAGAGATTTTAATCCAAAATATTCTAAGAAAAATTTTGTAGTTCCATAAAGTGCAGGTCTTCCAGGGAAATTTTTTTTTCCTACTATTTCTATGAAATCATTTTCCAACAAAATTTTCAAGGAATTACTTACATCTACTCCTCCTCTTTTGGCTGAAATTTCAGCCCTCGTTATAGGTTGAAAATAGGCTATTATAGCAAGAGTTTCAAGAAGAGCTTTAGTCCATCTGAATTTTTTAGGTTTAAGCAATTTTTTTAAATATTCAGCTACTTCTGGAATAGTTTCCATTCTATAACCTTCAGCTACTTCAGCTATTCTGATTCCTCTTTCTGAATAATCGTTTTTCAATTCTTCAAGAATAGATTTTACCTCAGAAACAGGAATTTTGTCACAAATCTCAGAAATTTCTTTTATTTTTAAGGACCTTCCTGCGCAAAATAATAGAGCTTCTATAACTTTTTTATAAAAGGTTTGATCTTTCATCTATTCAGCTAAGAAAAATTTCTTTCCTTCATGGATTTTTTCTTTTATCTTACCCTCAGAAATAAATTTTTTTAAAATCTCCTCAATAATTTCTTTTTCAACCTTAAAGGCTGAAGACAATTCTTCTATAGGAGAGGGGCGTCTTTTAAGGTATTCTAAGATTCTTTCTTTTAATTCCTCTTTTTCTAAAGTTTTAAAGGTTTCTTTTGCCTTTTCAAGCCTCTCTTTACTTATAATTACTTCAGCCTTTTTTCCCAAAAAATCAGCAATCTTTTTAAGTTTTTCAAAGGAAAGAGGTTTAACACCTTTAAAAGCAGGAGGTCTTACTACAGTGTTTAGTTGAATTTTATGAGGGTTAATATATTCTATAGCTGATTTTAAAGCTATTAATTCCTCTTCTGAATCATTGACTCCCTCAACAAAAAGAATTTCAATCCACATCTCACCTTTCATTTCTTCCCTTAATTTTTTTAAATTTTCAATAATGTTTTTTAACTCAATCTTGGGATGGGGTTGATTGATTTTTTTAAAAGTTTGATGGTTCCCTGCATCTAAAGAAGGAAGGACTATATCAACCTCTGCAAGAGTTTCTCTTACAGAAGGTATGTCTAAAAGAGTAGCGTTAGTTAAAACAGCTATAGGTTTTTTAATAACCTTTTTAGCTAATTTTATAGCTCTTTCAAAATGAATATTTAAAGTAGGTTCTCCGTTTCCTGTAAAAGTAAAAACATCAAAGGTATCTTCTTTTTCCTTAGCCTCAAATATAGAACTTTCTATTAGATCCCAAGAATAATATTCCTTCCTTTCTAAGGTTAAATTTGTTGTTTTTCCTATCTCACAATATATACAATTCATAGTGCAAACCTTTTTAGGGACCATTTCAATTCCTAAGGATCTTCCAAGCCTTCTTGATTTTACTGGACCAAAAAGGAGTGTTTTTTTATTACTCATTTTTAAATATCCTCTTAAGTTTTTAAAATAAAAATAGTATAATATAAAAATAGCTTAGAAAAAGCCAAAAGTTAAAAAAATGTATTCGCTGATTACTCCTAACAGACTTACTCTTTTAAGAATTTTTCTTTCACCATTTCCTTGTTTACTTCTTCTTTCGGAATCCTATTCAGGTAAAATATCTGCTTTGATAGCTGGCTTTTTGCTTGGAATTACCGATTATTTAGATGGTATTTTGGCAAGAAAACACAAAAAGGTTACCACAATAGGGGCCATTCTTGACCCCATAGCTGATAAAATTTTTGTTTCCTCAGTTTACTTGGTTTTAGTTTATCTGAATTATTTTAGCTTTTTACCGGTATTTTTAATAATATTAAGGGAGATTCTGGTTTCCTTTTTGAGAAGCTGGTTTCCGGATAAAATAAAGATTTCAAAAATTGCAAAATTAAAAACTTTATTTCAGATGAGTTTTGCAGGTTTGGCTGTATTTTTATACGTTCATCTTCCCTCTTATATATCTCTTATCAATTATTTCCTCTGGATAATAGCAGTTTTTTCTTATATTAGCGCTACACCTTATTTTTGTAAAGTTTGGTATAAAGTGAAGGAATTTAAAAAAAATTTGAAAAACTTTTTTAAGTCTCTCATTTCTTTAATTTATCCCTTGGGATTGCTTTTAACCTTTCCTTTAGCCAAGAACCTTTTTTGGATTAATATAACCGCACTCTCTTTCTTTTTCATTAAAAGAGGATTGGTTAAGGGCTCTCCTAAATGGGCTTATGAGAAAATCTGGATATCTCTTTTTATTGTGATGATGCTAATTTTGGAATATATGTACTCTAAAAGCTTGTTTCTCTCTTTATGGTTGATTTTAATCCTTAGTTTCGTAAAAGATGGGTTAAAAAGTTTAAAGTTTATGTGGAGGGTTTTAAAGCTTCAATAGCCTTAGCATAATCCTTTTTTCCAAAGATAGCAGAACCTGCAACCAGGATCCTTGCTCCAGCCTTTATTACTTCAGGTGCTGTTTCTGAATTTATTCCACCATCAACCTGGATTAAAGTATTAAGTCCTTTTTCTTCTATTATTTTCTTAAGTTCTCTTATTTTGGGAAGACAGTTTTTTATAAATTTTTGTCCACCAAATCCGGGGTTAACAGTCATTATTAAAACAAAATCAAGATCTTCAAGTACATATTTTATAATATCAAGAGGGGTATGAGGATTTAAGGCCACTCCTGCCTTTTTATCAAGTTCCTTTATTTTCCATATGACTCTATGGAGATGCTTTGTTGCTTCTGCATGAATAGAAATCCAGTCTGCTCCTGCATTTGCAAAATCTTTTATATACCTTTCTGGAGATTCAATCATGAGATGGGTATCAAAAATAAGATTAGAATGAGGACGAATAGATGAAATTACAAGAGGTCCAAAGGTAATATTAGGAACAAAGAGACCATCCATTATATCTAAATGTAAAATATCTGCCCCTGCCTTTTCTACAGCTTTAACTTCTTCTGCTAATTTTGAAAAATCAGCAGAAAGAAGGGAAGGGGCTATAAAAATTCTGTTATTTGGTTTTAGTGTCATCTTTTTTGAAAGGGAAGGGAATAATTTTTTTGTTTGTATCTTGGTTAGTAATGGATTTAAAGGACTTAGCAGAAATAAGTTCACCCTGTAAAGAAGTATTACTGAAAACATGAGGCAAAAAGGTTTGATAATATTTTAAAAGTCCCTCAGGGATTTGAAGTGTATACCATATAATCTGAGATCTCTGTATAGTAAAATAGGGCAAACCAAGTAATATGGGAATTAATCCCTTTTCCTCAGCACTCACTAAAGCAGGCCATTCTACTTCAAAAAATTCCCTTTTTTCAAGTACAAATTTTAAAGTTTCGTATACAGGGTTAAAACAAACAAGTCCAAGATACAAACCTGTTTGTGTTTGGAAAAGAACAGGTTTTTTTGCTACAGGGTTTTCATTCATAATTTTTATATTTTATTATTTTTTTCTTTTTTCACAAGGGAATTTAAATTTTACACCTTTCTTGACAAAGAAAAGGCTTAAAGTATTATAAAAGGCTATAAAAAAATTTGAGAGGAAAAAAATGCATTATTTTGGTTATAAAAGCGGAGAACTTTATTGTGAAGAAGTACCAGTTAAAAAAATACTGGAAGATGTTGGAACCCCTGTTTATATTTATTCAGCCAAAACCATAAGAAGACATTACAAGATTTTTGAAGAATCCTTTTCTGAAGTGGAACATTTAATTTGTTATTCTATTAAAGCAAATTCAAATATAGCTATAATTTCACTTTTAAGGCAACTAGGAAGTGGAGCGGATGTAGTCTCTGCAGGAGAGTTAAAAAGGGCGCTAAAGGCAGGTATTCCTCCCAAGAAAATTGTTTTTTCTGGAGTAGGTAAAAGCCCGGAAGAAATAGAATTAGCCCTATCAGTTGATATTTTAATGTTTAATGTAGAAAGTATAGAAGAACTTGAAGTTTTAGGGGAAGTAGCAAAAAAAATTGGGAAAAAGGCTCCTTTTGCCTTAAGAATAAATCCTGATGTGGATCCTAAAACCCATCCCTATATCTCTACAGGGCTTAAAAAAAGTAAATTTGGAATACCAGAAGAATTGGCAATAGATGCTTATAAAAGGGCAAAAAAAAATTCATATTTACAACCCATAGGAATTGATGCTCACATAGGGTCTCAAATTACAGAGCTTACTCCCTTTATTGAGGCACTTAATAGATTAAAGAAAATTTGGGAGGAGCTTGTAAAGCTTGGTTTTGAGCTTAAATATTTAGACATAGGAGGTGGATTAGGAATAGTTTATGATGATGAAGAGCCTCCTTTACCTGAAGAATATGCAAATGCTATTATTCAGGGGGGTAAAGATTTAAAAGCTACTATAATTTTAGAGCCAGGAAGAGTAATTGTTGGGAATGCAGGAATTCTTGTTACAAAGGTCCTTTATACAAAGGAAAATATATTGAGAAAATTTGTAGTTGTTGATGCAGGGATGAATGATTTAATAAGACCTGCATTTTATCAGGCTTATCATAAGATTATTCCCATAGAGGATAAATACTCAGATTATGAAGTAGTTGATGTGGTTGGTCCTATTTGTGAGACAAGCGACTTTTTTGCTAAAGAAAGAAAGCTTCCTAAAGTGCAAAGGGGGGATTTTCTTGCTATAATGAGTGCTGGAGCCTATGGATTTGTTATGAGTTCTAATTATAATTCAAGACCGCGTCCGCCTGAAGTTTTGGTAGATGGTGATACCTATTATGTAATTAGAAGAAGAGAAACTATAGAAGATCTCTTAGCTCTTGAATCTATTCCTGCGAAATATCTTTAATTAATGTTCATTCCTAAGGAATTTGATATTGAAACTTATAACTATGAACTTCCAGAAGATCTAATTGCCTATTACCCAGCAAAAGAACGTACCCAATCTAAACTTTTGGTGATTAATAGAAAAAGAAGAGAGTTTTATTTTCATGAAAGATTTTCAGAAATAGAAAGTTACTTAAAAAGAGGTGACTTATTAATTTTAAACAATACAAAAGTTTTTCCTGCAAGACTTAAAGGAAGAAAAACAACAGGTGGAGAAGCAGAACTACTTTTATTTCAAAAACCCTTTGGGAAAAGATTTGAGACTCAAGCATTAATAAAAGGAAAAAGAATTAAAAAAGGAACTGAAATAAAAATAAATGAGGTGATAAAAGCAAAAGTTCTTGAAAAATATGAAGGAGGAAGGTTTTTAATAAAACTTGAAAGCGCGGTTGAAAATCTTGAGAGCCTTATATATAAATATGGAAGAGCACCGCTACCTCCTTATATAAAGAGAGAACCCGAGGAGTTGGATTTAGAAAGATATCAGACAGTTTATGCAGAAAGAGAAGGCTCTATTGCAGCTCCAACTGCTGGTTTACATTTTGGCAAAAACCTTCTTGCCAGATTAGAAGAAAGGGGTGTTATCATAAAATATATTAC
>PNIK01000032.1 GCA_002877985.1 Thermodesulfobacterium geofontis
TCAGCACATTCTTTTATAATTGAAGGAACACCTTTGGCAGGAATTACTACTATAGCCAAATCTATTTTGTCAGGAATCTCTCTCACAGAAGGATAACACTTTATTCCAAGAATTTCTTTTCTTTTTGGATTTACCGGGTAAACCTTGCCTCTAAATCCCTGATTAACAAGATTTTTAAAAACGACATGTCCTATTTTTTTTTCATCTTCCGAAGCGCCAATTACTGCAATAGATTGAGGTTTAAAAATAAAATCAAGCATAATAAACTCTTTTGAAAAATTTTTTCAAAATTTTAAAAAATTTTAATCTTAATTTTAAAAAAATTTTTCAATTTTTCAAATTTTCAAATCTTTATTAAATGCTATAATAATAATTTAATTTTAAGCAAGGAGTAGAAGATGATAGGCTTTAGATATCTATTGTATTTTATTATAATTTTTTTAATCTTAAATAGTTGCAGTAAACCTGAAACAACCTATTTACCTTTTAGTGCTTCAAAAAATATAAATTCTGTTCTTGTTTTGCCTTTTGAAATTTGTTCAGAAAATGGTGAAAGTTTTTTTTATTGTCCAGCAAGAGAAGTAATTTCCGGTTATGTAGAACCTTCTGCAAGAGAGATCATGGATAAATTACTAAAAAAGATGCTATTAAATTATTCCTCTTATTATAATTTTGTATTTCTTTCTCAAAATGAATTTGAAAATATTGTTTCTCAAATACTTGAGGAGACCCAAAATCCAATAGAAATTGTTAAAGAACTCAGCAAGAAGACCAATACCCAGGCAATTTTATATGGCAGAATTTACAGATTTATAGAAAGAAAGGGTAGTTCCTTTTCTATAATAGAACCAGCAAGTGTTGCTTTTGCCTTAGTTCTTTATGATGGAAACACAGGAGGAATTTTATGGATGGAAGAATTTGATGAAACACAAAAACCTCTGGGTGAAAATGTTTTTAATATAAAATTATATGGTAAACTTAAGTGGCTTACAGCTGAAGAACTTGCTGAAAGAGGCCTATTAAAAGTATTCAAAACCTTTCCTGTAAAATAATTTAAAAGTGCTTGTTATTCCAGCTATAGATTTAAAAAACAATAAAGTAGTAAGACTTTTTCAGGGAAATTATGAACAAATAAAGGTCTATGGTGACAATCCCAAAGATTACGCCCTTTTTTTTGAAAAAGAAGGAGCTAAAAGAATCCATATCGTTGATCTTGATGGAGCAAAGGAAGGAAAACCTGTTCATAAAGATTTAATAACAGAAATAGCAAAAAGCTTAAAAATCTCTGTTCAAGTAGGAGGCGGTATAAGAGACGAGGAAACAGTTTGTTTTTATTTAAAAAATGGCATTTCCCAGGTAATTCTTGGAACTAAGGCAATTGAATCCTTTAATTGGTTAAAGGAATTAACAAAAAAATATCCTTATAAAATAATAGTAAGTGTTGATGTGAAGGGCGAAAAAGTTGCCATTTCTGGTTGGCTTAAAGTTTCTGAGATAGATTATTTAGAATTTTTAAAAAAGCTTAATGAACTTAAACTCTTTTCTGTTATTCTTACTCTTATAGAAAGAGATGGAACACAACGAGGGGTTGAACTTGAAAGACTTGAAAAAGCTCTTAAAGTTTCGTTAAATCCTATTATAATAGCAGGCGGAATCTCAACTATAGAAGACATTAAAAAACTTAAAAATTTTGAAAAAAAGGGGCTTTTAGGAGTAATTATAGGAAGAGCTATTTATGAAGGTTCCTTAGATCTTAAAGAAACCCTTAAAATTGCTAATGAACCTTGAGTCTCTCAAAAATAGATTTGCAGAAGTTTTTTATAAAGGAAAAATCATAACTGCTTATATAAAAGGTATCAAAGAAAAAAGGCTTTATCTTATCTTACCCTCAGGAAAAGAAGAACTCATAAATTTTTCTTTCCTCATTTACTTTGAGGAAAGACAAACTGCTATAAGTGACTTAAATCAAATTATAGCTCTTTTAAAAGAAAAAAATGAAAATAGAGAAAAAATAAAAGATGCCTTTAATATATTAGAAATTTGGGAGGTTTTAGTAGAAGAAACAGAAACTATTCATGTAAAAGAAGCAGTAGAATTACTCCTTGGAAAAACACCCAGTGAAGATGAAATAGCAGGATTTATTAGAAAGGCTTTGGAAGATAGAATTTATTTTAGATTAAAAGAACCAAATGTATTACAGGTAATATCTAAGAAAGAAGTAGAAAGGTTTATTCTTCAAAAACAAAAAGAACTCGAAAAACTAAAGAAATTAAATGAAGGGGAAGAATTTATAAAAGCTCTTCAGTCAAAAAGTATAGAAAGCTATCCTCCAGAAATTAAAGATTTTTGGATATCTGCCTTAAAAGAGTTTGTACTTTGGGAAAATCAAACCCCCTCTGGAAAGTTAGCTTGCGAAGTTTTAAAACGTTTGAATATGGATGAACCTTATAAAGTTTTTAGCCTTCTTGTAGAGGCAGGGATTTTTGATGAAGATGAAAACTTAGAACTTTTAAGAACACATTATCCTGTCTCTTTTTCCGAAAAGGAATTAAAGGAAGCAGAATTGATAGCTAAAATGGAGATCTCCGAAGAAGAAAGAGAAGATCTTACTCATCTTTATACGATTACTATTGATGCAGAGGAAACCCAAGACTTTGATGATGCTTTAAGTTTTGAAGAAAAAGAAGATAAATATATTCTCTATATTCATATTGCTGAAGTTGCTGACTTTTTGAAACCAGGTTTAGCTTTATGGGAAGGAGCTTTAGAAAAAGCATGCACTCTATATCTTCCTGATAGAATTTATCCTATGCTTCCTTTTTCCCTTTCTCATGAAAAATTCAGCCTCAAAAAAAATGAGCTAAAACCTGCTTTAACCTTTAAAATCCTTTTAGATAAATCTTTAAATCTACTGTCTTTTGAACCAGTTTTATCCCTTATAAAAGTAAAAGAGAGACTAACTTATGAAAGGGTTGATGAACTCTTATCAAAAGATTCATTATTTCAAAAGCTTTATGAAATTTTTATATATTTTAAGAAAAAAAGAGAAGAAAAGGAAATTTATGCGGTATTTTTACCTGAAATTCAAGTAAAAGTAAGACCTGATGGTAAGATTATAGTTAAAAAGGTAGAGATGACCCCATCAAGGATTCTTATTGCTGAAGCTATGATACTTACAAACACTTTAACTGCTCAATTTTTATACCAAAATCAAATCCCTGCCATTTATCGTTCCCAACCAAAACCCTTAGAAATAATAGAAAAGATAGAAGATAATTTTTATTTAAAGCTTTTACAATTGAAATATTTAGCAAAATCAGAACTATCTTTGCAACCAGCTTATCATTCAGGGCTTGGTTTAGACTTTTATACTACTTTAACCTCTCCTATAAGAAGATTCTTAGATCTTTTAATGCAATATCAACTTAAAGCTTTTTTGTTAAAAAAGTCACCTTTAGCAGAGGAGGTTCTTATTAAAATTCTTCCAGAATTAAGTGAAAATATTCAAAGAGCAACTCAGATACAGAATAAAAGAACTAAGTATTTTCTTTTGAAATATCTTAAAATTTATATGCAAGATGAACCATTAAAGGGCTTAGTATTGGATATACAGAATAAAAAAGCAAAGGTATATTTAATTGATTACAATATAACAGGTGAGGTTATAGGATTTAAAGGAAATTTAAATCCAGGTGAAGAAATTACGGTAAAGGTTGAGAAGGTTAACCCTCACCTTGAAATCCTTCGTCTAAAAATTGTTTAGAACTTTCTTTATCAACTACCCATGAATCTTTTTTAAATCTTTTAGCTTCATACATTGCTTTATCAGCTCTATTTATAAGATCGGAAATAGATTTTTCTAAACTTTCTCTTTCAATTAATTGAGCTATACCTATGGATAGGGTAACAGAAGTAAATCCTTTCACTTGCCAGTTTTTACAAATTCTTTCTGCTATTGAACCTGCATTTTTCCAAAAAGTATATGGTAAAATGATAACAAATTCGTCTCCTCCGTATCTACAAGCTTTATCTACTTTATTTCTTATATTTTTTAATAAGATTTCACCAAAATCCTTAAGAAGTTTATCCCCCTCTTGGTGTCCGAAATTATCATTATACCATTTAAAATTATCAAGATCGATCATCATTAAACTTAAGGAATATTTTTGCCTTAGTGCTTTATAAACTTCCTCTTTTATTGCTTCTTCAAAATATCTTCTATTATAAATCTGAGTAAGTGGATCTTCTATTATAAATTTTTGAAGCTTTATGTCTAAGTAATGCTCCTTTAATAGTTTAGAAAGCCTTGCCTTGAATTCATTTAAAGTAAAAGGTTTTAATATTACCTCATCTGCACCTATTTCAAAATATTTACCCAGATCTTCTTCTTTGAAATAATCCAAAATAACAAATATTTTAATATGAGGATTTATATCCCTCCATTTTTCTATAAAAAGTGAAAGATTTTTGTTTTTTTCGGAAAGTGAGAGAATTATTATTTGAAAAAGTGGGTCTTGTGAAAATATTTCTGTTGCCTCATCAAAATTATCTATAAATTTTACCTCTAAGTCTGCCTTTTTAAAAAATTCTTCCAAAAGAATTTTGGTTTTTTCATCCACTTTACTAATTATGAGTTTTAGCTTTTCTTTAAGTTCTTTTTCGATTAAATCAATCCAATTGATATATCCCATATTTTTTCTTTTTTAGATAATCCTTTAAAATTTTGGCATGATCAAAGGCTAATTCATTCCAGGGTATTTCTTCTATTTTAAAAAATTTTGCCAGTTTTGCATCATCTTTAGCCCTAAGCTCTCCTTTTCCTTTAGCTACAAAAACAGTGGTTATGGTATGAAAACGAGGATCTCTTTTTGGATCTGAATAACAGCCCAAAAGATAAAGAATCTCTATATCCAAATTGGTCTCTTCCTTAGCTTCTCTTATTGCAGCCTCCTCTAAGGTTTCTTCATAATCTACAAAACCACCTGGTAAAGCCCAACCATAAGGTGGATTTTTTCTGTAAATTAAAACGATTTTATCTTCAACTTCTATAATTATATCTACTGTAGGGAATGGATTCCTATGAGGTTTAAAATAATCTGGGTGATATTTAGAAGTTATTTCTATTATCTGAGAATGGATTTTTCCATTTGAAGCAACTATGGTATTTAAAAAAGGATTGTAGGGATTGCCAAAATAATCCGTAATTTCTCCCCCAGCCTCTTTCACAAGAAGCATCCCTGCTGCTGTATCCCAAGGTTTTAAATATGGTTCCCAAAAACCTTCATATCTACCACAAGCCACATAAGCAAGATCAAGGGAAGCAGAACCAAATCTCCTAACCCCTTGACACTTAGTCATAAATTCTTTAAACAAGGGCATAAATAAATCAGGTTTTTCTAAAATTTTAGAAACTGGAAATCCTGTACAGAGAAGGGAATCTATAAGTTTTTCTGTTTCTGAAACTTTTATTGATCTGTCATTTAAATAAGCACCCTTTCCTTTTAAAGCATGAAAGAATTCTTCTGTTATTGGATTATAGATAATTCCCAAAAGTGGTTCTTTTTCTTTCATTAAAGCAATAGATACAGCAAACCAGGGAATTCTGTGAGCAAAATTGGTGGTTCCATCTAAGGGATCAACAAGCCAGTAATATTCATAGTTAAAGGTTTTTTCTCCTGAAAAGCTTTCTTCAGCAATAATTGGTATATCAGGTGTTATTTTTTTAATCCCTTCTTTTATAAACTCTTCAGTTTTTATATCTGCTGAGGTTACAAGATCTATAGTTCCTTTGTGATAAATCTCCCACGAAGAAAAATAAGCTTTCTTTAAAAACAAACCTACTTCTTTTGTTAAGGCTTTTATTTTTTCAAAAATTTTTTCTAAATTCATACAAAGGTTAAAAATAAATTAAAAATAAAAAAATTACAAGAAGAAAAATTAAAATTTTTACTTTTCTTGCCGAAATTTTCTTTTATAATACTTTGTTAAAATTTTTAAATTCGGAGGGGATGAAATGGCTAAAAAGATTTATGAAATTATGAATACAAAATTAGAAACTATTCCTGCTGATGCAACAGTTTATGAGGCTATAGAAAAACTTATTGATAAAAGAATTCGATCTCTTCTTGTATTACCAAAAGATGAAAAAGATAGGCCTGGGGTGGTAACAGTAAGGAATATAATTTTTAAAGTTCTTGCTAAAAATCTTGATCCCCATAAAGTAAAAATTAGTGAAATTTCTTCTAAACCACTTATTACTGTTTCAAAGGAAGCTACCGTTGAGGATGTTCTTGCACTTATGGAAAAATATAATATAGCAAGAGTTTTTATAAAAGAAGGAGATGAAATAGTAGGGGTTGTTTCTTTTTTTGATATAATGGCTCATATATTAATAGAGAGAGCAAAAAGTTAAAAAGGAGAAGTAAATATGTTAGAAAAATTACTTGGAGGAGGCAAATTAGAAAAAAAGGTTTTAGATACCACTAAAAAATATTTGCAAATTCTTCGTTCTGCTATGGAATGTCTTAAAAATGTCTTTCTTACGGAAAACATAGAGGGAACTTACTGTATAGATGCCCTTGAGAGAGAGGCTGACTCTTTAAGAAGAGAAATTATTTCTATTATCTACGAAGGTGCTTTTTTACCTTATATAAGACCAAATATATGTAATTTTATTGAAATTACGGAAAAAGCTTTTGATGCACTTAAAACCTGTGCTTTTGAATTCAGATACCTCAATAAGGATCTTTTTCAAAAAATCAAGGAGGATGTTTTAAGAATAGCTAATATCAACCTTGATATGTCTGAGATTTTAATAAAAGCCTTTTCCGCTTTAATAGAAAAAAATAATATTAGGGAAAAAAACCTTGCTATCCGAATTTATGAGAAGAGAGTGGATGAAATAAAGTCAGATATTGCTGATAAAATAAGAAAATGGGAAATCACTAATTTTTGGGATGGAAAAAATATTTCTGAATTTATTGAAGCTCTTACTAAAATAAGTGATATTATAGAGGACGCAAGTGATTATCTATATATCATTGACCTGAGTTTAAAATAATCATTTCTATGGTAGATCTTGTTATAATACCAGCCCTTCTTATTGCCTTTGCTATAGGATCAAATGATGCATCAAATGCTTTGAGTATTTCTATAGGAGCAGGTGCTATTAAGTTTAAAAGGGCTGTTTTTCTTTTTGGTTTCCTTGTATTTGCAGGAATTTTCCTAAGTGGAAATAGAGTTATGGAAACAGTTGGAAAGAACTTAATGGAAACTTCTGCTCAATTTTTACCTATATCGCTTTTTATCTCTGCTTTTCTTATTATTCTTTCTAACTGGAAAAAACTTCCTCTTTCCACACATCAAGTAATTATTGGAAGTCTTTTAGGTGGTGCTATAGCCTTAAATATCTCTATTAATTTCTTTTCCTTCTTTGCAATTTTAATCTCCTGGATAATATCCCCTTTTGTTGCAACCTTTATCTCTTTTTTTCTTTATAAATTTTTAGAAAAAATTTTTTCTTATATCCCCTTTTTTAAAATTGAATCTTTACTTAGATATTTTCTTTTGATAAGTGCAAGCCTAATTTCTTATAATACTGGAGCTAATGAGCTTGCAACTGTTCTTGGACCTATTATTTATTCTGGAGTTTCTTTCAAACCATTTAATGTTTTCTTTATTTCTTCTTTTTTAGTTTTTTTGGGAGCTTTTTTATTGAGTTATCGTGTTATAGAAACTGTTGGAAAAGGTATCACTTCTTTAGACCCCTTTTCTGGATTTGTTGCTCAGATTGGAGCTGGAATATGCATATTTATTTTTACCCTTTTAGGAATGCCCATTTCTACTACCTATTGTATGATAGGTGCAATAAGTGGTGTGGGAATGACCAAAGGACTAAGTACAGTAAAAATTAGCCTTCTCAAAAAAATTGCTATTAACTGGCTAATTACCCTTTTTACTTCTTTTTTTCTTTCTTTTATATTTACCAAATTAATTTTAAAGGCATAATATATAATAATTACTTGCTTCAGGAGGTGTTTTATGAAAGAAATTAAAGAAATTGGGATTATAGGTGGTGGACAGATGGCAGAAGCTCTTATAAAAGGATTTTTAGAAAAAAAAATATTTTCCTCTGAAAAAATACTGGTTTCAGAACCTCTTGCTGAAAGGAGAAAATATCTGGAAAAGACTTACAAAGTAATCACTACAGAAAATAACAAAAAAATTGTTAAAGAAAGAAGTTTAATTTTACTTGCTGTTAAGCCTCAAGTTATGAAAAAAGTTCTGGAAGAGATAAGAGATTTTATAGATATTGAAAAACATCTTATTTTAACTATAGCAGCAGGTATACCTTTAGCCTTTTACGAAAAGATTCTGCGTGAAAAAACAAGAATTGTAAGGATTATGCCCAATACCTGTGCTCTTGTTCATAAAAGCATCAGTGCCCTTTGTAAGGGAACTTTTGCTACAGATGAAGATTTAGAAGTTTCTCAGCAAATCTTTTCAGCTATCGGAGAAACTGTAATAGTTGATGAGTCTCTTATGGATGCAGTTACTGCTCTTTCTGGAAGTGGACCTGCCTATGTGGCACTTTTTATAGAAGCTCTTATTGATGCAGGAGTAAGAGTGGGCCTTCCTCGAAATATTTCTGAAAAACTGACTTTACAAACAATCCTCGGAACAGTTGAGCTTATGACCAAATCTCAAAAAAATCCTTATGAAATAAAAGCAATGGTTTCCTCTCCTGGAGGAACAACTATTTCAGCACTTCATGAATTTTATGAAAAGGGCTTCCAAGGAATAGTAATTTCTTCGGTTTATAGGGCTTATTTGAGAGGAAAAGAACTGAGCGAGATTTTAAAGTAAGAATCTTCCTTCTTCCAGTCTTAAAATAACATCTCCCACTTTTTCTGCAAAAGAGGCATCATGTGTTGCAATTATGATAGTTGATTGTCCTTTATCTTTTAGTTGGAGAAGGATTTTTTCTATAATTTTTACATTTTCTGCATCCACAAAGGCAGTAGGTTCATCTAAAAAAATAATTTCAGGATCTATTACTATAGCTCTTGCAATACCCATCCTTTTTGCTTCTCCACTTGAAAGGGTTAAAGCATTCTGTCTTTTTTTATGAGATAGTCCAACAAAATCAAGAACATCTTCCACCTTTGATATTATCTCTTTTTTCTTAAAACCTCTTATATTTAAGCCATAAGCCACATTATCAAAAACTGAGGCATTAAAAATCCCTACCTGAGGAAAAACATAGGTGATTTTTCTAAAAAGATTTATATCTTTTTTGAGAGGTCTTTTCTGTGAATCAAGATACAAAATTTCTCCTCTGTCAGGTTTTTCAAGAAGGGCACAGATTTTTAAAAGAGTAGTTTTTCCAGAACCGTTAGGTCCCATAATTGCATAAACTTTCTTTTTATTAAAAACAAAAGATAAATCTTTTAAAACTGGTTTGTTGTCGTATATTTTCCATATATTGGAAACTAAAAGTTCTAAAGCCATGCGATATTAGGTGGAATTCCTCTTTTTTGGATAATATAAAAAGAAATGTTTATTATAAATGAAATAATAAGAAGAATTATTCCTAAGGCGAGGGCAAGCTCAAAATTACCTTTGTCAGTTTCAAGGGCTATGGTTGTTGTTATAACCCTTGTATAACCAGCAATATTTCCTCCTACAATTAAAATAGCTCCAACCTCTGCCATAACTCTTCCAAGCCCTGCTATAACTCCCGCAACAATTCCGTATCTTGCCTCTTTTATTACTGTTAAGGCAACCTGAAAAGGGGTTGCTCCAAGTGTTCTGGCAGTGAGTTTTATAATTGGATCAACCTTAACAATAGCGCTCTGAGTAAGTGCTGTAACAATGGGAAATGCAAGAATAAACTGAGCAATTATCATGGCAGTTGGTGTGTAAAGGAGTTGCAAAAAACCAAGAGGTCCGCTTCTTGAAAAGAGCATATAAAGAAAAAGTCCTACCACTACAGGCGGAAGTCCCATACCTGTATTTAAAAGAATAAGAATGACTGTTTTTCCGAGAAAATTTTTTAATCCAAGGAATGCCCCAAAAGGTATCCCAAAAAGAGAAGCAAAGAAAAGGGCTGTTAAAGAAACTTTCAAGGATAGAGTAATTATTTCAAGAAGCTCTTTATCCAGGCTTACAATCAGAAAAAAGGCATTTTTAAAGGCATCTATCAAAAATTCCATAATTATTTGGCATTGGGGATAAATAGTTGATTCCCAAATTTGTCTCTAAATTCTCCTATAAGTTTTTGCCCTTCATGAGAAGTTATCCATTCTATAAACCTTAAGGCATCTTCGTAATTTATATGGGGATGCCTTTTAGGATTTACAGCCATTATACTATACTGATTAAAAAGAAGCGGATCTCCTTCAAAAAGCAAAGTTAAGTACTTTAGTCGAGGCTTAACAGCAAGCCATGTTCCTCTATCAGTAAGGGTATATGCATCCTTTTCATTTGCCATAAATAAAGTTTTTTCCATACCCTGCCCAGCTTCTAAATACCAGGGGTTTCCTTTAGGATTTATACCTGTTAATTCCCAGATTTTTAACTCCTTTATATGGGTTCCTGATTTGTCTCCACGAGAAACAAAAGTGGCTTTAGCTTGAGCAATCTTTTTGAAAGCTGAAATAACATCCTTGGAAGTTTTCACCTTGGCTGGATCATTTAAAGGTCCTACAATTATAAAATCATTGTAGCAAACCTCTTTTCTGTTAACAAACCAGCCTTCTTTAACAGCCTTAAGTTCAAGCTCTTTTGCGTGAACTAAAACTG
>PNIK01000041.1 GCA_002877985.1 Thermodesulfobacterium geofontis
TGTCTGAAGAAACGTTTTGTTCCATAGTAAATATAAGACGATCTTTATACTTTATATTAGCTGCTTCTTCGTATATTTTATTTATTAATTCTCTTGTTATACGATTTTCTAAGCTTTCATCTTGGATATTAACTGTAAGAATAATAAGGCTTCCTGTAGTTAAGGGAACTCTTACACTTTCAGCCATAAATCCAATTTTTTGCATTTCCGGTATAACAAGCCCTAAAGCTTCAGCTGCACCAGTAGTAGTTAAAATAATATTGTTAAAAACACTTCTCATTCTTCTCAAGTCTCCCTTACCTTCCTTAGGAAGTCTATCTAAAACCACTTGAGAACTTGTAACCGCATGGACTGTTACCATGGAAGCTGAAAGAATTCTTTCAGGACCAAAATAATCTAATAAGGGTTTAACCATATAGGCTAAACATGTGGTGGTACAAGAGGCTGAAGAAATAATGTTATGTTTGTTAGGTTGATACATTTCTTCATTAATGCCATAAACTATAGTTACTGCATCTTCTGGAATACCCTTTTCTTTATCTTTTATTTTAAATGGTGCAGAAACTATCACTTTTTCCGCACCTGCTACAAGATGCCCTCTTACTGAACCCTTTGGGTCTTCTGGATCAACATTAGGATCTCTAAATTTCCCAGAACATTCCACTACTAACTTTACTCCTTCATCTCTCCAATTAATCTCCTTGGGATTTCTTGTTTTTTTTAAAATTTTTACCTTAACTCCATCTACATACATGGTACCTTCTTTTTCGTCCAAATTTTCAATTACCCTTTTTCCTTTATATCCATATAGATAAACAGGTAACCATCCATAGGTGCTATCCTTTTCTATATAGCTTGCAATATCTGAAAAAGAAGTTCCTACTTCTCTTCCTACATTTACTACAATTTCATCAAAATACTTTCTTGCTACATGATGCCAAAGTGTTAATTTACCTATTCTTCCAAGACCATTTATACCTAATTTCATCTATTAACCCCCTGTGTTGTTTTACTTTTTAGCTAATTCTTCTATTTTCCCTTTTA
Source organism: Thermodesulfobacterium geofontis (assembly GCA_002877985.1). Classification (GTDB taxonomy): domain Bacteria; phylum Desulfobacterota; class Thermodesulfobacteria; order Thermodesulfobacteriales; family Thermodesulfobacteriaceae; genus Thermodesulfobacterium; species Thermodesulfobacterium geofontis_A. The sequence continues at coordinate 1,045 of PNIK01000041.1, forward strand.
GAACTTGCCCACTTATGCCATTTATTGTAATCCAGTCTCCTAATTTTAAAATATGTCCATTAATTTTAGCTTCTTTTTTAAATTCATCTATACTTAAACCTTCACAACCTACCACACACACCTTCCCAAGTCTTGAGGCTACAATAGCTGCGTGAGAAGTTTGTCCGCCTCTTGCAGTAAGTATTCCATCTACCAAAGATATTTCTTTAATATTATCTGGAACTGTATCATACCTTAGTAAAATTAAAGACTCGTTGGTTGTTTTAAATTCTAAGATATCTTCCAAAGAAAAAACAATCCTTCCGGAAATAAGACCCCCTGAAACACCTATACCTTTTCCTATAACTTCTAAACTTTCTAAAACTTTCTTATCAAAGAAAGGAATATCTCTTTCTTCTCTTAAAATAATATCTCTTACTTGAAGAATATAAAGATCTTCTGGTTTTTCGCTTTCAAAAGTAAACTCAATTTCCTGATGCCCCCATTCCTTTTCATAAACTAAGTAATAAGCAAATTTAAGAAGGGCTTTATAAATTTCAGGAAAAGCCTCCTCTAAGGATGGCCCTTCTCTGTTTTCTATTTTTCTTTGTTCCAAGGAAATAGGATAGGCATTAACTAACCCGGATACAATATCCTCTCCCTGATTATAAGGTGTGTAATCGCCCCACAAGATTATTCTGGGAAATTTCCCTACAGGTGAGGTTGTCAAGGTAACTCCCGTGCCTGAAGAAAGAGTTTTATTACCAAATACCATTTGCTGGACTATAACTGCTGTTCCCCATTCTTCAGAAAGTTGCATAATTTCTCTATAAGCATTAGCTTTATGATTATGCCAAGAATTTAGAATAAGTTCTATACCTTTAAATAGCTGTTCCCAAGGATCATCCAAAATATACACACCCAATTTTTCTACAGATCTTCTATATAGTAGCGCCAATTCCCTCATCTGTTCACCAGCAAAATCCTTCTTTTTCTTTACTTTGTATTTTCTCTTATGCTCTCTCATAAGATTATTAAAGAAATCACGAGGTATTCCATATGACATTGCCCAGCTCTGAATAAATCTTCTATAAGTATCCCATGCAAACCAAGGATTTTTACTAATCTCTGCTAAACCCTCTATTATTTCTTCATTCACACCCACATTTAATAGGGTGCTCATCATACCTGGCATAGAAAGTGCTGAACCACTTCTTATACTGAAAAGTAAAGGATTTTTCTTATCACCAAACTTCTTGTTAGTTAAATTCTCTAAAATTCTTACATGTTCCTTTATTTTTGCTTCATAATCTTCCCAAAGTTCTTTATATTTTTTTATCAATTTATAACATCTAAAGACCTCTGTAGTTAATATGAATCCAAAGGGTATTTTGATTCCGATATTTTCTTCTTTAGCAAGAATAGTAAGATTATAGCCCTTGTTTCCTAAATAAAGTAGGTCACTTACAAAATAATTTGGTTTATGTATAAGAGAGATAGTTCTTCTTGGGTCATAACTCATAAGTAGATTTAGATCTTCCATATCAATCTTTTCTGCATAAGAAGAAAGTAAATGATATATCTTTTTGAGAAATTTGTCTAAGTATTTTAAAACAAAGGCATTATCTATAATTTCTCTAATAACAATTTCACTTATACAAAAATAAGCTTCTTCTTTATTGTGAAGATTTTTAAAACATCTTTTGTATTTTTCCTGAATATCCTCTGGATTAAGCGCTTCAAAAACTAAGGGAAATACCTTTAAGAAGGGACTTACATAATATGCTTGTATAATATGCTGAACTCCGTCAATAAGCCCTCTAAAGATATCCAAGTATTGTTTATAAGAAAGAGGATAACTCTTTATTGAACTTTCAAGAAGATTTAAGTAAGTATCAAACTTCTGAGAAAGTATTCCGTCAATGTATAAGGCTCTTCTGAAAAGTTTTAAAATTTTTAAAATTTTAAAAAAAGAAGCCTTAGTGACAAAACTCAGTTCAAAATAGTCTATCAATTTTTCAAATAAGCTATTAATTAAATATTCAATTCTAAAAGTTAAACCAAGAGCATCAAATTTTTTTTCTTTATATCTTCCATACATAGAGGGGATATCAACTGCTATATGTCTTTTAATCAAAATTTCTTCAACAGGGGTAAAAATTTTTGAAGATAAAATTATATTCTCCTTTAAATCATTTAACCACGTTAATAATTTGTCTAACTTTTTCTCAATTTCTATTTTTTTATTAAGAAGTAAATCTTTTAATTCAGGGAGAAAAGAAAAATCATCTGCTGAATACTGGGTGAAGAATGTATTTATATCTTCTAAAACTCCAAAATATTTTTGATGTTCCAATTTATAAAGATATATAAGCAAATGAAGCTTATCTTTATAAACCTGATCAAATTCTATTTTTTCTATATAGGTTTTTATTTGGTTTAGATCCTCTTTTAATATTAATTCTAAATTATTACTTCCAAACTTTTCACTCAAAAACTTCATTAATTCTTGCATTTTTAAATGGTATTCTTTTTCATGGTTAACTACCCTTTCATATATTTCTTCAGGTAAATATTTTTTAATAAAACTCCCATCCAAAGTTAGCCAATAATTTAAAATGTCTTTAATAAAGTCTACTGCTAAACTTGAGTTTTCTATATGAACAAATTTCCTTAAAAAGTGAATTAAACTATCCTTTCTCTGAAATATTTCATCTATCTCTGTAGAGAGATCTCTTATTAATCCTTCTGCACCTATTTCGTTATAATAAATTGGTAGAATTTTACAGAACTGTTTTACTAAATTATAAATAGGTTTTATAGGAGAATTTAAAAGATTGGTTATCTCTTTTTGAAAAAGATCGGTATCTTTAATGGATACACCATATAATTTCAAATTTAATATAAGTGCTGAAAGTAGACTGCTACACCATTCTGGATTTACTTTAAAAATATCCAACCAAACCTTAATATTTAAAAGATGATTCGGATTTTGCTTAATTCTCCAATTAACATCAATTCCTTTGATTTGTGGTGGTTGAAAGCCAAATTTTATAATTTCATTTATAAGAACTTCAATTAAATAAACATCTTTCTTATTTAAAATGCATGTTCCTATATTTTTAATACATTCTAAAGCTGTCCAAGGATAGAGATGAAGTTTCTCCTTAAGAATCTTAAAAAATTGAATTAAAAACTCATCCAAGTTTTGAGAAGGTTTTAAATTGATTAAATAAATAAGATTTTTATTGACTTCTCTTATCAATTCCTCATGAATAAGTTCAAGAATGGGTGTTTCTACAAGCCTAAATAAAAAGAGAATCTTTTTTTCTTCTGGAAAAATGGAATTTTCCAAAGTGTTTATAAAACTAATAAGATTTTTTAACTCTCTTAAAAGGTCTAAATGATCAGGTAAATTTAATAAAGCATTTAAGCTAAGATGATTATCCAATAATTTTTCAGTAATAGAATCAAAATAGGAAATTTTTAAAATGGATTTTTCTTTTATTTCAGGAAGTTCTAATCTATCTATATCTTTTTCTACAAGTTTTCTCCAAAGATTATAAGTTAAAACGTAGGATCTTATAAGCAATGTTTTACAAATTTCTTCTAATTCAGAAGATAAATTAAATCTGTTATATTTAAAAATTAGTTTTTTAAAGGAATAATAATTTTCTAAAAAATTCAAAAAATATTTTTCTGGAAGATTTGTTATAGCTTTTAAAATTTCTTTAACAACTGAAGAAATTTCTTGAAAGGTATCTTTATCTATAATATCAACAGTTTTATCAAGAACTGAAAAAATTGTTTCAGCTGTTTTAATATTTAAAGATTTATCTTCACTGAAAAATCTGAATAAAATATCAAAGGTTAACCAATATCCTTGAACCTTTAAGTTGTTTTTAAGAAGAAGGGAAAGATTTTTCAAAATAAAGCTCCTAAATTCCTCCAAAACTATATAACTATTTTTATAGGGATGAAAAACTTCTCTTAATAAGAGTTTTATTTGATTCTTTAAAGCTGGAAAACCAGAAAATATCTCCAAAAAGATATTATATTGAGGTTCATACTGAACCTCCTCTACAAAGGTATGAGTTAAATTAGCTAGCAGTGCTTTTGAAGTAAATCTTTCAGCCATACTTCTTTAAACTTCTTTTTCAATTATATAATTTATCAAATCAAGAATTCTTACAGAATAACCCCATTCATTGTCATACCAAGCTAATATTTCTATCAAATTTTTATCTATTACTTTAGTACTTAGTCCGTCAATAATAGTACTAAAAGGTTCTCCTATAATATCTGAGGAAACCAAAGGCTCTTCAGTATATTTTATATACTTATTTTGGTTTTCTTTAAAGATTTTATTAATTTCTACAGGAGTAGTCTCTCCTTTTATTAAAATTACAAAATCATTTAAAGATGTATTTGGAACAGGAACCCTTATGCAGACACCATTAATTTTTCCTCTAAGTTCAGGCAAAACTTTTATAATAGTTTCAAAATCTATATTTACAGGAACTATGTTTAAAGGAGCTGACCTTGCTCTTCTAAAATCCTTAGGATGAACCATATCAAGAAGCCGTTGAGTATTAGTATAAGCATGGATACTATTTAAATAACATTTCTCTATTTCATAATACTTCATTAAAAGATTTAATACTGGAGCAGAAGCATTGGAAATACAAGAAGATGCAGAAATAATACGATGCTCTAAAGGATCATATTTTTCCTCATTTACTCCCATAATTATAGTAATGTCTTCGTTTATAGCAGGAGCTGTAATGATTACTCTTTTAACATTTTTAAGAAGATGTTTTTTGGCTATAGCTCCGTTAGTAAATTTGCCTGTAGCTTCTATTACGTAATCTACATTTTCTTCATTCCAGGGAATTCTTTCTGGATCCGGTTCTTGAAATATTCTTATTTTTTTATCTTCTACCTTTATATATTCTTTTTCTGCCTTTATTTCATAAGGTAATTTTCCAAATATTGAGTCATACTTTAGTAAATAAGCTAACATTTCTGGAGAAGAAAGATCATTTATAGCTACTATGTCAAACTTATTAAATTCAGGATATTTAAGTTTTGCTCTCAGAATTGCTCTGCCAATTCTTCCAAATCCATTAATTCCTATTTTTAACATAACTTTAAGCCTTGATCTCTTTTGCCATTACAATTGCTTCTTCATTATTGTAATAATTTTTCCTTCTATAAATTTCTTCAAATCCTAATTTTTTATAAAAACTGTAGGCAGGTAAATTTGAAACTTTTACTTCTAAAAATATTTTACTTATATTTTCTTTCTTAGCAAATTCTATTAATTTTTGCATAATTTGAGTACCTACCCCTTTTTTTTGATAATTTTTTTTTATCCCTATTCTAAAAATCTCAATTTCAGGGTTTATAGCTCTAAAAATAAGGTATCCAATTATTTCTTCTTCTCTTTTCAACACCCAGATTTTTGAAAATTTATTTTTAAATTCTTCTAAAATTTGAAAATAAGACCATGCTTCGTTTAAAAATAGTTCTCTTTCCAATTCTGAAATAATTGGTAAATCTCCTTCTTCTGCATCTTTAATGAGGTACATCCTTTTCTATGTCTCTATAAGTTTTCACTATTTCTATCTTTGGATGTTTTTCTTTTAGTCTTTGAGCTAAAATCTCTATAATAGCTGGAGACCTATGTCTTCCACCTGTGCATCCAATACCTACAGTTAAATACTGTCTGTCATCTTTGTAATAAAAGGGTATTAACCAGTCTAAAAGAGATTCTAAATATTCTACAAATTTTAAAGTCTCAGAAAAATTTAATAAGTACTCTTTAACTTCTTTATCTTTACCACTTAGAGGCTTTAAAGAAGGAACAAAATAGGGATTAGGTAAAAATCTAACGTCAAATAAGAAACTTGCCTCATTGGGAATTCCGTATTTATAACCAAAACCGATTAAATGAAGGACCAGATTTTTATTGGAACTTCTTTTCTTATAAAGTCTAAATATTTCATTTCTGAATTGATGAACGTTAAAATCAGAAGTGTCTATGATTAAATTTGCTATTTCCTTTAAATCACCTAAAAGTTCTCTTTCTTTCTGGATAGCTGATTCTAAACTTTTAAGATTTTCTTTCATTAGAGGGTGAATTCTTCTTGTCTGATTAAATCTGGTAATAATTACGTCATTTCTTGCGTCTAAAAAAAGAATTTCAAAACTATATCCCCTCTCTTTTAATTTTTTAAAAACCTCTGGATATTCCTTTAAAAAATACTTATCCCTAATATCCATTACCAAAGCTACGTTTTTATCTTCTAAACTTTCTTTAACTTCTTCTAAAAATTGCAAAAGCAGTCTTATGGGAAAATTATCAATAGAAAGGTATCCAAGATCTTCAAAAGCTTTTAAGGCTGTACTTTTACCAGAACCAGAAAGACCTGTTATTATAACTATATTCATAAAAATTTTTAAGAGATTTCAGGAACCACAATCACTGGTTTATCTTTTTCTGAATAAATTAGACAAACCTTATCATAATCGGTGTTATAAAAAAGCATAAAATTATCTTTGTTCTTTTCGAACCATTCCAAAGCTTCCTGGGTTGACATGGGATTAATTTTTACAGTTTGTATTATATAAGCTTTTTCTAATTCTGGAGAAACCATTTCTACAGTTTTACCTTTTCTAAATTCCTTTCTTTTTTCTTTAAACTTTTTAATTTGTTTTTCCAAAGTTTCGTAAGCTAAGTCTATAGCTTCATAGATATCAGAAGTCTCTTCCTTTGCAACTATATTCTCTCCGTCTCCACTTACGATCACTTCTACTAGTTCTCTAAATTTTTCCCTCTTAAATACCACTTGAACATTAACTAGACCTTCAAAATATTTTTCGAATTTTTTAAATTTCTTTTCAGCGTAATTTTTAATCGCTTCTGAAGAATCCATGCCTTTGAAAGTGAAATTAAACTCAATCATAAAACTTACCCCCTTTTATGATTTTTTAGAAATTTTTCTTTCTCTTATAGAAGGAATTTGCAGTTCTTCTCTATATTTAGTAACTGTACGTCTTGCAATATGGATACCATATTTTTCTTTTAGTATTTTAGATATGGCACTATCACTTAAAGGCTTAGAAGGATCTTCTCCATCTATAATCTCTTTTATGTAATCTTTAACTGCTTTAGCTGATAATTCTTCTCCTTCTTTGCTTTTATAACCAATTGAAAAGAAAAATTTTAGAGAAAATATTCCTTTAGGAGTTTGAACATATTTGTGATTTATTATTCTACTAATTGTAGATTCATGTAGCTGTGTTTCTTCAGCAACATCTTTTAAAGTTAAAGGTTTTAAAAACTTAACCCCCTTTTCTAAAAATTCTTTTTGATACTTTAAAATGGCAGAACCAACTTTATAAAGATTAGAATATCTACTATCTAAAGCTCTTAAAAGGTCTTCAGCATCTTTAAATTTTTGTTTAAGAAATTTTTTAACTTCTGGATTATTTCCTAAATCTTTTTTCTTTTTCAAAAAATTTTTGTAATAACTATTTAATTTAACAACAAAAGGACCCTCTCTTACAACTTCTACTTTCCATTCATTTTCTTCTTTATAAAAGATTAAATCGGGTTCTATGTAAAGGGTATTAACATCAAAATAATTCCTCGCAGGATAGGGTTCTAATTGTTTAATTATCTCCAAAGCATCCTCAACATCTTTTTCCTTATATCCATAGGAATTTTTAAGATATTCTATTCCTTTTGGTATTTCTTCTATATGTTTCTCTATTAAAATATAAGGTAAAGAATTTTTATCATAACCTATAAATTCCAATTGGGTAAGCAAACATTCCTTTAAATCTAAGGAAGCTATACCTACAGGATCAAGAAATTTTATAATATTCCTTACTTTTTCTACTTTTTCTAAAGATACTTTAAATTCCTTTACAATTTCTTCTAAAGACACACTTAAATAACCTTTATTATCTAAATTTCCTATAATGTAGCAGGCTATATTTTTTTCTAAGGGATTAAGATCTTTTAAGTTAATCTGCCATAAGAGATAATCTGTAAGTTTTTCTTCAGCTTTAAGTGTTTTCTCCCAACTCCATTCTTCTAGAGTTTCCTCATCAAAATAAAATCTTTTTTCTATTAATTCTTCTTCAAAATTGACTTCTTCTTTAAGCTTAATTTCTTCTAAATTACTTTCTTCAATATAGCTATTTTCTGGAAGATCCTTATATTCAAGCTCTAAAAAGGGATTACTTTGAGCTTCTTGAAGTAAAAAATTGTACAGTTCTAAATTATTTAATTGTAATACTTTTAAAATGAGCTTAAGTTGAGGCGTAAGTATTAGCTGAGGTTTAAGTTTTAATTCGTTTTTAAGTTCTATCATTTTTAGTTTCTACATAAAAAATTTTTCACCTAAAAACTTTTCTTTTACCAAGTCATTTTCTAAAATTTCTTCAGGGGTACCCTTCCCTATTATTTCACCCTCTGCTATAACATAACCTTTATCACAAATTTTAAGAGTATCTCTAACATTATGATCTGAAATTAGTATTCCTATTTTTTCCTTTTTTAAATTTTTAAGGATTTCTTTCAATTGAGCTATACCAATAGGATCAATTCCTGCAAAGGGCTCATCCAAAAGAATAAACCGCGGTTCAATTAAAAGTGCCCTTACTATTTCAACTTTTCTTTTTTGCCCACCGGAAAGGGTATATGTTTTTTGATTTAAAACATCTTTAAGGTTAAATAATTCTATATAATACTCAAGTTTTTCTTTTAATTTTTTAAAATTATCTTTTAGCCTCTCCAATACTATTTTAAAATTTTCAGCCACTGTTAGTTTTCTAAACACTGAAGACTCTTGAGGTAAATAAACTATACCTTTCTTTGCTCTTTCAGCTACATCTAAATGGGTAATAGATTCTTCCTCCAAGAGTATTTTACCTTGGTCTGGTCTTAAAAAACCTGTAATTATATAAAAACAAGTTGTTTTACCTGCTCCATTAGGACCTAAGAGCCCTACAATCTCCCCTCTCTCAATTTGTAAAGAAACATTTCTAACTACTACTTTTTTCTTAAAAGATTTACTTAAATTCTCAGCTTTAAGCATAATTATCTCTTTTTATTCAAAATACACATGAGCTCTTACTCTACCTTGATCTTTAGCTAAAACTTCACTTTTTTCCTCATTAAAATATATAATCACAATATCACCTTCCACCAAATTTTTATCATGCCATACTTTGGGAGTTTCTTCCAATACTAACTTTTCTTGATTTCTGAAATAAACTGCTTTTCCAGCATAGGCTTTCCATTTTCCCTTTTCTATAATTACCTTTCCTAAAGCGACTACTTTACTTACTTCTCTTTTTCCCTGTGGAGTAGTAGTATAATATACATACATTTGATCACACCAAACTTTTAAATCCCCCTTAACCCCAAAAACTTTTCCTGTAAAAACAACTAATCCTTCGCTTTCAAAAACCTGCATTTTATCAGAGGTTATATTTATCTCAGTACCCCATAAAAGTGATAAATGTATGAAAAATAAAATAAAACTCATTATAAAGAAAAAATTTTTAAATTTCATAGGTTTTTTCCTTTTTTAATTTAATATAACCCATCTTTTCTTTTTAAACAAGATTAAAAATTAATAGAGAGCTGAATTGAAATTAATAAGAAGAGAAGAGACTTTTAGATAAAATAATTAGATAAA
>PNIK01000014.1 GCA_002877985.1 Thermodesulfobacterium geofontis
TCCCATCAGGATGGCTAGGAAGAGTACGGCAAAGGTCTGACCGGTGATGGGTACGGGGGTGAAGGGTAGGGGTATCCTTATCTGCGCCGCCAGCCCGATGAAGGCAGCTCCAAAGAGGGCCAAGGCGATCTGGGTGGAAAGTCCGGAGCTCCGGGTAAACTCGAAAACCCTCCTGCGAAAAACTTCTACCCTTTCGGTAAGACTCAGAGCCAAGTTCTTCCCCTCCTTGAGAATCGTTTTTTAAAAGTTTATCAGCCGAAGACTCGATTGTCAACCACCTGGATAAGATGAAGTTAACATTGTGTTTTCGTTGCCTCTTCCGACTCTGTTTATAAATAAGTTTTTCTGCTTTACCTAAACTTTTTTCAATTTTGTACAAAGCTTATTTCTAAGGAAAGAGTTGGTGGAAAGATTAATTGAGAGGTCTGCAGAACTTTACAGAAATATAAAAAGATATCAGAGGATGCTTGAGAAAGCATATTTAGCCGCATCAAAACTTATTTCGTTTAGATTTTTAAATGAGGCATTATGTATTAATCCATAAAAGCCTCCATTCCTAAAGAGCTTAACAATTTAAAATGGATGCTACAAAAATTTAAAAATTTTACTTGAAAATTTAATTTATATAGGCTACAATAAAATTTCAAAAGCTTTAAAAGGAGGAGAATATGCTTTCCAAAATCCCCTTTGATCTTACAAGAATTGAAGAAGAAGATCTTGACAAGCAGATTCTCAGAATAGCTATCATTGCAGAGCTTGATGCGATTAACCTTTATGAACAATTAGCTGCTCTTACTGAGGATGAAAATCTAAAAGCAGTTTTTCTTGACATTGCAAGAGAAGAAAAGACCCATGTAGGAGAATTCTTAACTATGCTTCTTATGAAAGACGAAGAACAGGAAGAAGAACTGGAAGCTGGAGAGGAAGAAGTAGAAGAAATTTTAGAGGGTGAAGAAGAGGAAAAAGAATAAAAACCTTAAAACTAATTTTGAATGCTTTATTTATGGAATTTTATCTTAATTGTTATATTTTTTCTTTCTTTTTATAGTTCTTGCTTTTCTGCTTATAAAAGACATTTTGAAATTACTGCCCAAAAAATAGAAGTTTTTCACAAACCAGAAGTTGTTATTGCTAAAGGCGATGTAGTTATTAGTAGTAAAGATTTTTTAATTTGGGCTCAAGAAGTTAAATATGAGGTAGAAACAGAATATTTAACTTTAAAAAATTTTAAGATTTTTGATTTTCAAAAAAATGCTACTGCAGAAGGAAATAAAGGGTTCTTAGATCTGAGAAATGAAGAAATCTGGGCAGATAAAGTCTTTCTTTTTTTAAAAAAAGAACAAATAAGAATAAAGGCTATAGATTTTCATAAAAATGCATTAAATGAGTATTTTGCAAAAAAAGCTCTTATTACTACCTGTGAATTCGATTGTGAAAATGAAAAAGATTTTCCTCCTTGGAGTTTGGAAGTTGATAATTTCTTGTTAACACCAGAGGGAATAAGCAGTGGAGATGCTACAAAATTTAAAATTAAAAATATACCCATAGGTTATTTTCCAAAGGCTGTTTATTTTCCCAAGGTTAAATTGCCTATAACTGTTCCCAGAAAAACAGGTTTTTTAACTCCAAGATTTTCTCAAGGAAGTAGATTGGGATTTGGAATACAAATTCCCTTTTTTTGGGCACTTACCGATCAAATAGATTTTACCATATCTCCATTTTACCTTACTAAAAGAGGATTGTTAATGGATATAGAAAACCAGTTTAAATTTAAAGAAGATTTTCAAGGGCTTATAAAATTCAGGTATATCAAGGATATAGAAAAAAGGGGATATGGGATAGAAGAAGAACCAGAAAGAAGTAAATGGTGGGTGCTCAGTAAGATAGATTATGCAATTAAACCAAATTTGGATATGCATTTAGATGTTGATCTGGTATCAGAAAGGGATTTTTTAGAAGAATTCGATGTAGGGGAAGGAGGGTATTCAACTACAAAATATCAAATCTTAAGAAGATTTAATCGAGATATAGAAGACAAAGCTCAGGAATATAGAACCTCAAGATTCTGGATTCAATATTACAGAAATAGTCTTTATGCAAGACTTGAAAACACCTATTTTGACTATCATGGAACATTAGACAGTGATACCCTATTGCAACCCCTTTTTAACTTAAATTTAAATTTTTTACCTACCAGTATTTTTGGTCTTTTTTTACCTGAAGTATCTTTAAAGTATCTTTATACTTACAGGAAAGAGGGGTATTACGGAGATAAAATTGATACAAAATTAGGTATTACCTATCCTTTTAAAATTGGTATGGTTTTTAATTTCGCAAGTTTTAGATACAATTTTAATTTTTATAATTTAAGAGAAAAAGATGGATTTGAAGATAGCAGTATAAAACGGGGTTACTATGAGTTTTTAGTAGATTCCTATATCTTTCTTTCTAAATATTATGATTTTTTAACAATTCTTAATAAAAATTTAAGATTTTTACATACTCTAAAACCTTATATTACCTATTTTTATCGTTCTAAACCGAGTGAAACCACTATTCCTCAATTTGATTATGAGGATTTGATAAGTAATAAAACTCATACTTTAGAATATGGTCTTTGGCAGTATTTTAGCTTACCTTCTCATAAAAATTTCTTAATTATTAGAGCATATCAACAGTATGACTTTACAAAAGCTCAGCGTTCAGCAACTGCAACTAAACCGGAAGAAAAACCCTTTTCTGACATATTTTTACAGATTTTACTTAATTATAGTCCTTATTTTTATGCAAGATACGATACAACTTATAATTTTTATGGTCTTGGATTTAAAAAACATTCTTTAAACTTAAGTCTTAGAGATGTATTTTTAGATTATGTAGATTTAATTTATCAAGAAGATTCTGCATGGAATACAAGACAACTCACCTTAGACTTAAAGTCTAAAATTTTAGATCGGATCTTGGCAGAATTTTATGTAAGTAGAAATTTAATAAGAGATGAGACTACTGAGATGAAACTTGTAGGAACTTATTTACATGATTGTTACACAATTAGCTTGGGATTTACGGTTACTCCAAAGGATACTAAGTTTTATTTTCTTTTTCAGTTAAAGGGATTGGGAGGCTACGGAATAGAAAAATAAATAGAGATGCTTCAAAAAATTAAAATTTTGATGCCAGGTCCTATAAAATTTAATTTTGTTAAAGAGGGGCTTGAATATTACTTAAATAAAATAAAAGTTTTTGTACCTGTGGAGGCTTTTTTTCCAAAAGTAAAAACTAAAGGATTAAAAAGAGAGTTAAAAATAAAAAAGGAAGAAGAAGCACTTAAAAAGTATATTTCTGATAAAGAATATTTAATAGTTCTTGATGAGAAAGGAAAAGTATTTAAAAGCATTGAATTAGCTAAAAATTTAGAAAACTTAATACAAACTCAAACCTTTATTACTTTTATTATAGGAGGAGAGGAGGGACTTTCTGAAATCATAAAAAATTCAGCTAAAGAATTATGGAGTTTATCTTCCCTTACTTTAAATCATGAAATAGCACTTTTAATTTTGGTAGAAGCACTTTACAGAAGCTTTACTATTATAAAGGGCATGCCCTATCACAAGGAGTAGAAAAATGAAAAAATTTGCAGTGATCTATGATGAAATATTTTTAAAACATAATCCCGGAATTTATCATCCCGAATCTCCTCAGAGAGTTCAAGCTATATGGGAAAGATTGCAAAAAGAGGATTTATTACCTTATATAGATATTTTTCCACCTGAGTCAGCAACTAAAGAAGAAATTTTATGGAATCACAGTGAATATTTATATGATGTGATTTCACAAACTAAAGGAAAATCTTATATTCAACTTGATCCTGATACAGCAACTAATGAATATTCCTTTGATGCTGCAATTAAAGCTGTGGGAGCACAAAAGGTGGCACTAAGACTTCTTTTTGAAAAAGATTATGAAGGAGTTTTTGCCCTTGTTAGACCACCTGGGCATCATGCAGAAAGAGATAGAGCCATGGGATTTTGTCTTTTTAATAACATTGCTATAGCAGCTTATTATGCCAAAAATTATTACGGACTTAAAAGAATTTTAATTGTTGATTGGGATTTACATCATGGAAATGGAACTCAGAAGAGTTTTTATTCAGATCCAGAGGTTCTTTATTTTTCAGTTCACCAATATCCCTATTATCCAGGAACTGGACATTATTCAGAGATTGGAAGTGGGGAAGGAAGGGGTTTTACCTTAAATGTGCCCTTACCTGCTTATTGTGGGGATGAAGAATATATTTATATTTTTGAAACAATCTTAAAACCAATAGCTTTACAGTACAAACCTGAAATAATTATGGTTTCAGCAGGATTTGACCTTTGCGAAAATGATCCTCTCGGTGCAATGGAAGTAACCCCATCTTTTGGGATACCTATGTTAACAAAAATATTAAAAGAAGTCGCTGATAAAACCTGTAAGGGAAAAATACTTTTCACTTTAGAAGGTGGTTATGATTTGATGAATTTACAGGAAAGTGTGGCTAATTTAATTTTTACTTTTTTAAATGTAAAAGAAATTTCTCAGAAAATTATTTATACAAAGAGATCGGAAAAGATAGAAGAAAAAGTTTTGAAACCCCTTAAAGATCTTTTGAGATATAAAGCATATTGGGAAATTTAAGAAATTAAGTATAATACTTCTCTATGTCTTTTAAGCCCAATATAAAGATCTTTATTCCTATTTTAATACTGTTATTTATTACGCTTTTAGTTTATATCAAAATCTTTCAGCAAAAGAAAGTTCCTGAAGGAGTTCTTGTTTTACATGGGAGGATAGAAGGAAGAGAAATAAGTCTATCTTCCAAAATTCAGGGAAGAATAATTAAGCTTTATAAAAAAGAAAGCGATAAAGTTAAAGCAGGGGAGCTTCTGGCTGAGCTTCGTCCTGATGAGTTTTTGGCTCAATTAAAAAGTGCAAAAGAAGAGGTTGAGGCTGCTTATCAGAATAAACTTCTTGCAGAAAGTTATCTTTTAAAATCAAAAGTTAAATTAGAACAAGCTCAAAGGGATTTAGAAAGATATGAAAAACTTTACAAAGAAGGCGTTGTTTCAAAAAGAGAATGGGAAATGGCAGAACTGAATTATAATTCAGCTCTTGCTGAATTTATGGTTAATCAGAGATTCATTTCACAGGCAGAGGCAAGATATAAATCAGCTTTACAGAAATTGAAAGAGGTAGAAGTTATTTACAAAGAAACAAAAATATATGCTCCTACAGATGGTGTTATTCTTTCAAGACCAGTAGAAGAGGGTGAAGTGGTAAATCCAGGACAGACTATTTACACTATGGTTGATTTGCAAAAACTTTATGTAAAAGTTTATATACCTGAGCCAGAACTCGGTAAAGTAAAACTCGGAAGTCCTGCAAGAATATATGTAGATGCCTATAAGAATCGCTATTTTAACGGAACTCTAACCAGAATTTATGAACAGGCAGAATTTACCCCCAAAAATGTGGAAACTAAAGAGGAAAGGGTAAAACTTGTTTTTGGTGCCGAAGTTTCTGTTGATAACAGGGAAGAGCTTTTAAAACCAGGCATGCCTACTGATGTGGTTATAAAAATTGATCCCAAAGCAGAATGGATAAGACCTTAAATCAGGTCCTTATAGAAGTTGATGGAGTTTCAAAGAGATACAAAAAAACTCAAGCTTTAAAAGGGGTTTCTTTTCAAGTTAAAAAAGGAGAAGTTTTTGGTCTTATTGGTCCTGATGGAGCAGGGAAAACCACTCTTATTCAGATTTTAGCAGGAATATTAAATCCATCTTCAGGAAAAGTGTTTATCAAAGGTATAGATGTTCAAAAAAATCCTGAAAAGGCAAAAAACATTATTGGATATATGCCTCAGGGGCTTGGATTAAACCTTTATGATACTCTTACAGTAGAAGAAAACATTAATTTTTTCAGAGACTTAAGACTTATTCCCGAAAAGATCTTTCAGAAAAACAAAGAAATTCTTCTTGAAATAACAAGACTCAAACCATTTATTGATAGACCTGCGGGAGCTTTGTCAGGAGGAATGAGACAAAAACTTGCTCTTATATGCACTCTTCTTCATCTTCCAGACATTATTCTTCTTGATGAACCCACAACAGGAGTTGATCCCCTTTCAAGATATGATTTCTGGAAAATTATACATCAGCTGGTTAGAGAAAAAGAAATTACCGTATTTTTAACAACATCCTATATGGATGAAGCAGAAAGATGCCATAGAATAGCTCTTATTCATGAAGGAAAAATTTTGCTTGAAGAAGATTCGGAAAAGATTACAGATTTGGAAGAAGTTTTTATTGAAAAAATAACAGGAACTAAAGCTCAATCCTTTATCAAAAGAAAAAAAACGTTTAAAGAAGCTGTAGTTGTCTGTGAAAAAGTGAGCAAATTTTTTGGCAGATTTAAAGCTGTGGATAGAGTTAGTTTTGAAATAAAGAAGGGAGAAATACTGGGACTTCTTGGTCCAAATGGAGCAGGGAAAACCACCCTCATAAAAATGATGTGCGGAATTTTGGATATTTCAGAAGGAGAAATCTATATAAAGGGTTTCAGCGTAAAAAAAGAAAAAACCAAAATATGGAATCAAATAGGGTATATGTCTCAAAGATTTTCTCTTTATAGAGATTTGACTGTTCTTGAAAATTTAAAGCTTTATGCAGGGCTTTATGGAATAAAAAATAAAAATTTTAAAGAAATTCTTGAAAAACTTGAATTATTAGAATTTAAAGACCGGCTGGTTAAAGATCTTCCTTTTGGAATAAGACAGAGAACAGCCCTTGCTTGCGCAATACTTCATAAGCCCTCTGTTCTTTTTCTTGATGAACCAACCTCTGGAGTTGATCCGGTGGCAAGAAGAGCCTTCTGGGAAACAATCTATAACATTTCTGAAGAAGAGACTACAGTTATTGTTTCAACACACTATATGGATGAGGCAGAAAATTGCGATAGAATTGCTCTTATGAATCATGGGAAACTTGTAGCTCTTGGAACTCCAGAAGAACTTAAAAAGAAATCAGAAAAAATCTCCGGAGCACTTCTTCAACTAAAAACTGTGGATTTTAGAAAAACCTATGAAATACTGGAACCTCTCTTTCCTGAAATCACTCTTTATGGAAGAAAATTTTTTATAAGAAGCTTTAAACCAGAAGATACGAAAAAAGAAATTTCAAAAATACTTACTCAAAGAGGGATTTTAAGCTTTGAAATTTATAAAAGAGATATTCCTTTTCAGGAAGTTTTTGTGGATTTTATAAAAAAATCAGAAACCTATGCTTAAAAGACTTCCAGGTATCGTAAAAAAAGAATTTTTTGAACTTCTGGGAGAAAAACTTTACCTTATTTTTATAGGTGTTGTTCCTATTGTGGTTATGATTATCCTTGGATATGGACTTAATTTGGATGTGAAAAATATTCCTGTGGTTTTTATAGATTATGATAAAAGCAGTCTTAGCAGGGAATATATAGATGCATTTGTCAATTCTGAATATTTTAGATTTTACAGAGTTAGTGAAAATTATAATTCAGCAGAAGAACTTATAAAGACAGGTAAAATAAGAGCTATAATAGTTATTCCTCCCGATTTTTCAAGAAAAATATATAAAGGTAAAAAGACTGAGGTTCAGGTTTTAATTGATGGCACCTATCCAAGTAGAGCAGAAATAATAAAAGGGTATGTTTTTACTATAAATACACTTTTTAATCAGAAGATTTTAGAAAAATATTATTCTTCTTTTAAATTAAAAAAACAAATAGATGTTGGAATGAGAGCTTGGTACAATCCTGCCTTAAAAAGCGAAAATTTTATAATGCCTGGAGAACTTGTAGTTATTCTTTGCTTCTTTCCGGCACTCTTAACCTGTCTTGTTGTAGTTAGGGAAAAAGAGCTGGGAAGCATTCTAAACTTTTATGTATCTCCAGCAAGACCATGGGAAATTATTATAGGGAAAGCTATTCCCTATCTTGTCCTATCCTTTTTTAGTTATCTTATTTTGTTTTTTATAACCGTTTCTATTTTTAAAACAGAATTTAAAGGTAGCTTTTTGGAACTATCCTTAGGGACTTTGGTTTATCTTTTTTCAACTGTTGGATTGGGAATTCTAATTTCAACTTTTACCAGAACTCAGATTACAGCCATGCTTATAACTTTTGTAGGAACCATTATCCCTTCTTATCTTTATTCAGGCTATCTCTATCCTGTAAGCAGTATGGAGCTTAGCGGTCAAATTATAAGTAAATTTGTGCCAGCAACTTATTTTCTTGGCATTGTTAGGGGCATGTATTTAAAAGGATTGGGACTTAGTTTTTACTTTAAAGAATTTCTTTCTTTAATTATTTATTCTTCTATCATTTATATCTTAGCTATACTGAATTTCAGAAAAAAGGTTGGTTAAAAAATGAGAATTTTATTTTTATTGAGAAAGGAATTCTTACAACTTATGAGGGATAAAATTTTAATGATAGTTCTTTTTTATGCCTTTACAGTGATGATTTATACAGCAGGGAAGGGAGTGGTCCTTCAAGTTCAAAAGTTCCCAACAATTATTAAAGACGAAAGTAAATCTCCAAAAAGTAGAGAACTTATAAGCAGATTTAGAAAACCCTATTTTAAAATTTTAGGTTTTGTTGAATCAGATAAGGAAATTCTTGAAAAGCTTGATAAAGGAGAAGCATCTATGGCAATTATTATTCCTTCTGATTTTAAAAGAAAACTTGATAAAGGGAAAGCTAAAATACAGGTTATTATAGATGGAACAATCTCTATGACAGCAACTATGGCTATATTTTATGTAACTGAGATTACGAGAAACTATTCGTTAGAAAGTTTTGATATTTCAACCCTTCCTGGAGTGAAAGAAAAAACAAGAATAAAATTTAATCCCAATAATTTAAGTTCCTGGTTTATGAGCTTACTTGAGCTTTTTAACATGATTACCATGATTTCTCTTTTAATAACTTCAGCAGCATTAATCAGGGAAAAGGAACACGGAACCATTGAACAACTTCTCATAACACCTGTTAAAAGCTGGGAAGTGTTTTTTGCTAAAATAATTCCAACGGTTTTTGTTATAGGCTCTCTCTCATTAATAAGTCTTTTTTTAATGATAAAAGGAGTTTTTAGGGTTCCTGTAAAAGGGAGTATAATTTTATTTTCCATAGGAAATCTTCTTTATATTTTTACCATGGCATCAATTGGAATAGCTATAGCTACAGTTGTTAAAAATCTTTCTCAAGCTATGATGGTAATAATTGCTATACTCGTTCCCATACTTATGATTTCAGGAGCTTGGAGTCCACCAGAAGCTATGCATCCGGTTGCAAGGTACATTAGCCTTTTATCTCCTATGAGATATTTTCTCGATTTTGGTTATGGAGTTCTATTAAAAGGAAATAGTTTAAAATATGTATGGAAAGACATCTTAGGAATTTTTTCAATAGGAACAATTGTTTTAGTCTTTTCAGCCCTGAGATTTAGAAAAAGTTTTGCTAAATAAGGGGGGTAAGAATGAAGATAAAACTTATTTTTGATGAAAAAGAAGAAATTATCGCTGAACTTTTTGATACAGAGTGTGCCAAAGCTATTTATAAAATTTTACCTATCGAATCAGATCTTAATACTTGGGGAGATGAATTTTATTTTTCAATACCTTCAGAGCATCATCTTGATGAGACCGCAACCTTAAAGGTTAAGGCAGGAGATATAGGATACTGGCCTTCTGGGAAAGCGCTTGCTATCTTTTTTGGTCCTACTCCTGCTTCTGTTGATGAAAATCCAGTTCCTGCAAGTGAAGTTAATTTGGTGGGAAGGATTTTAGATGATCCAAAAAGATTGAAAACTTTAAAAATATCTTCAAAAATAAAAATGATTTCTTTTTAAAATTACTCTTGACAAATTTTTGGTTTCGTATAATAAATAAAGTAGACCAAATAAGTTCACTTAAGGAATTTGGGGAGTTTTATGGAGTTTGCAATAATTCATGATTATGCTATTCGTATGGTGCTTTATCTTTCAAAGAACCCTGATAAGATTGCAACCCGTTCTGAAATCAGCAAAGCTATGATTATTCCTCTTAGTCTTGTTGCACGAATTGGGCAGGTTCTTGAGGCTTCAGGTATAGTTGAAGTTCTTAGAGGGAAAAGGGGTGGTTACAAACTTAAAAAAGCTCCGGGAAAAATAACTCTTCTTGAAGTTATAGAAAGCTTTACAGGTAAGATTGCTATAAACAAGTGTGTGGATAATCCTGGTTTTTGCCCAAGAGAAGACAATTGTCCTGTTAATTATGTTTGGAAAGAAATAAACGAAAAATTTAGGGAGCTTTTAAGAATTGATTTTTCAAAGCTTTTAAAATTAGAAAAAAATTTGGATAAAATGGTAAAGAATAAGAAAATTGTAAAACCTAAATAAAGATTAAAAATTTTTTATTAAAAGTTAACTAATTAAGTTAACTTTAACAACTTAAGGAGGTGAGAAAATGGATGTATTATTAGGGTCAAGATTACAATTTGCTGCAGCTGCAATGTTTCACTTCCTTTTTGTACCTTTAACTTTAGGGCTTTCTTTTTTAACGGCAATTTTTCAAACTCTCTGGCTTAAAACTGGAGATGAGGACTACAAGAGGGCAGCTCGTTTCTGG
>PNIK01000097.1 GCA_002877985.1 Thermodesulfobacterium geofontis
AGAAATGTCATGCAGAAACTTGCGATAGATGTCATAAAACAGAGGTAAACGGTATCCCAGCTTATTCAGTTAAACAAGCTAAATTTATGGAAAACTGCCTTAATTGCCATAAAAGAGAAAAAACATTGTTGGAATTAATAAAAAAGGGAGAAATTCAGGAAGTACATTTTTCAAAGGGAATGGAGTGTATGAATTGTCATACGGCAAGAGAAATTCATGGAGACGGGAAAAGATATGTTTCTATGAGAGAAAAAGGAGCTATGGAGACAAAATGTGAAAACTGTCATCAGGAAAGACCAGCAACCATTTCACATAAAATTCATAAAGATAAACTTGATTGTACAGCATGTCATGTTCATCAAGTTATAACCTGTGCAAACTGTCATATGGACACAGAAGTTAAAACAGCAAAAAGAATTTCCATACCGCTTCGTAACTGGGTTTTTCTTATAAATTACAACGGGAAGGTAGTTTCAGGGAATATTCAGACCTTTGTAGTTAATAAAAATCAGACCTTTATAATTTATGCTCCTTATTTTTCTCATGATGTAATAAAGCCTGGAAGAAATTGTGAGGATTGTCATGGAACAGATGTAGTTAAGCAGATTGATAAAAGGGGAGAAATAGAAATTACTTATGTAGAAAATGGAACTTTAGCTAATATAAAGGGAGTTATTCCCATTGTTGAAGGAGTAAAATATAAAAATGCCTATATGGATTATGTAGATGGGAAATGGATACCTCTTGAAAATCCAGAAGAACCTCTTCAACAATTTGTAGCCTTTGGGGAACCTTTAACAAAACAGCAACTAAAAAAGCTCCTATTACCTGTTAAAAAGCGGTAAAAGCCTCAATCTCTCAAATAATCTTTTAACATATCTTAGCTTTATAAAAAAACAATTTAGGTGTAATTTTTAAAATATGAAGAAACACTTTCATATCAGAGTTAACGGTATTGTTCAAGGAGTGGGATTTCGACCTTTTATATATCGTCTTGCCCTTGAAAATAACATAAAAGGATATGTTTTAAATGATACAGAAGGAGTAACTATAGAAGCAGAAGGGGAGGAAGAGGATTTAAGAAAATTTGTAAGGGCGATAAAAGAGGATTTTCCACCTCTTGCCATAGTACAGGAGATTAAAATAGAAGAAAAGGAAGTAAACCACTTTGATAGATTCTGGATAGAAAAAAGTAGAACTACAGATAAAAAAATAACCTTTATTCCACCTGATACCAACATCTGCAAAGACTGTTTGAAAGAATTTTTTGATCCTAAGGACAGAAGATATCATTATCCCTTTATAGTTTGCACTCACTGTGGACCAAGATTTAGCATAGTAAAGGATATTCCCTATGACAGACACAATACAGCTATGGCAGAATTTTTGATGTGTCCGGATTGTAAGAGAGAATATGAAGATCCTCTTGATAGAAGGTTTCATACACAACCTACAGCCTGTCCTGCTTGCGGTCCTAAGCTTTTTTTATACAGAAACGATAAAACCTTAATTTCTGAAGATGTAGAGGAGATAGTAAAAAAAGTTTATCAATATTTAAAGGAAGGACTCATTGTAGCCATAAAAGGAGTAGGAGGCTATCACCTTGCTTGTGATGCAACAAATGATGAAGCTGTTTTAAAACTGAGAGAAAGAAAAAGAAGACCCTTTAAACCTTTTGCTTTAATGACTGGAACAATAGAAAAAATAGAAGAATTTTTAGAAGTATCTCCTAAGGAAAGAGAAATTCTACTTTCTAAGGAAAGACCTATACTTATTTTAAAAGAAAAAAAAACCTTGGTAAGCAGATATGTGGCACCAGATCTTACCTATATAGGAATTATGCTTCCCTATACTCCTTTTCAGCATTTTTTATTTTCCTTAGATAAAGACTTAATTCTTGTTATGACAAGCGGAAACCTTTCTGAGGAACCTATCTGTTATAAAGATGAAGAAGCCTTTGAAAGACTTTCTCACATAGCAGATTATTTTGTAACTTATAACAGGGAGATTGTTGCTCATAGTGATGATAGTGTGATGTTTGTTATAAAGGAGAAGCCTTTTTTTATAAGAAGATCTAAAGGTTTTGTTCCTGCACCAATTTTGATGAAAAAAGCCTTTCCAGTTCATCTTTTTGCCTCAGGAGGAGATCTTAAAAACTCCTTTGCCATTGCAAAAGACAAAGTGGTTATTTTAAGCCAGTATCTTGGAGATCTGGAATCACCTATAACTCAAAAGGTTTATAAAGAGGCGGTAAAACACTTTTTAAAGGTTTTTGATGTTCATCCAGAAGTCTTTATATCTGATATGCATCCAAATTATTTTACCACAAGTCTAACAGACAGACTTGCAGAGAGGAAGCTAAGAATTAGAGTTCAGCATCACCATGCTCATATTGTTACTGTTATGGCTGAGCATGAATTAGAAGAGCCGGTCATTGGACTTTCCTTTGACGGAACAGGCTTTGGAACCGATGGTAAAATCTGGGGAAGTGAATTTTTAATTGCAGATAGAAAAGAATTTAAAAGAGCAGGACACTTTTCCTATTTTATGCTTCCAGGTGGAGAAAAAGCTATAAAAGAGGTTTGGCGTATAGGACTTTCTTTCCTTTATCAGTCAGGTATCCCCTTAGATTACCTTCCCTTTAAAGAAGGTAAACCAATTGATCTAATTTTGCAGATGCTTGAGAAAAAAATAAATTCTCCTTTTGCTTGCGGTATGGGAAGAATTTTTGATGGGATTTCAGCTCTTCTTGGAATTTGTGAAAAAATAACTACAGAAGCAGAAGCAGCTCAAAAGCTTGAAGAAACTGCACTTAAAGCAAGAAAATTTTATAAGATAGAAATTGAGCCTATAGAAATAGAAAATGAGTTGGTTATTCCCACAGAAGAATTGATAAGAAAAATAATGGAGTTAAAGGATAAGGGAGTTAGTATTTCTGAAATCGCCCTTTCCTTTCACTGGGCAATTATAGAAGTAAGTTTAAAGGTAGTTCAAAGAATAAGAGAAAGAACTGGAATTAAAAGGGTAGTTTTAAATGGTGGCTCTTTTCAAAATAGGATTCTTCTAAAAAATCTTTGGGAAAAACTCGAAAAATTAGGTTTTGATGTCTATTTGCCTCAAAAAACACCCTTAAATGATGGTGGAATAGCATTGGGTCAGATAATTATAGGAAGGGAAAATCTGGTATAATTCCATTATGCTCTGGTTTCTCTTAATTTTCTTTTCCTTTTACACCTTAATGCATATCTATATTTTCCATACCAAAATAAGACCATTTTTACCAGAAAAACTTAGAAAATTTCTTCCCCTTTTGATGCTAATTTTAATTATCTCTCCAGTTTTTATGAGATATGCAGATACATATGCTTCTTCTCAGATGTCTTATGTAGTGGCACTTATGGTTTTGCTGTGGATGGGATTTTTAATTTATCTCGTTTTCTTCTCTTTGTTATGGGATACCTTTAAAGTTTTTGTAAAAAGGGTTTTTCTAAAAAATCCTTCTAAAGGAAAAGATGTTTATATTTTACTTTTAATTTCTCTTTTCTTTTCAATTTATAGTTATTTAGAAACAAAGAAATTAGAAGTTATTCACATAAAGGTTGAGACTTGCAAAATTCCTGAGGGGATAAAAAAACTTAAAATACTTCAAATTTCGGATTTACATTTGGGACCGCTTATGGGAATAGATAAAATAAATCTGATAAAAGAAGTATGGGAGAAAGAAAAGCCAGATATTGTTGTTTCTACAGGAGATCTTGTTGATGGTAATATGGGGAAAAGGAATGAATATGCAGAAAAACTAAAAGAATTAAAAGCACCCTTGGGTATATATGCAATTTTAGGAAATCATGAATATTATAGAGGGGTTAAGCAGGCTATAGAGTTTATAGAAAAAGCAGGATTTACTCTTTTGAGAAATGAGGTTATTGATGTAAAAAACATTTTATATATAGTAGGATTAGATGATAAAACTTGCAAATTTTTCAGCGCCTGTGATATAGCATTTGATGAAGTGAAATTTTTAGAAAAAATTCCTCAAGATAGATTTGTTTTAATTTTAAAACATCAGCCTGAGATTAAAAAAGAAGCAATAGGTCTTTTTGATCTTATGCTTTCTGGACATACCCATGGAGGGCTTTATAAATATGTGGGAGCTTTTATAATGCAAAAGATTTATGAAACAGATAGAGGACTTAAACCTCTTGGAAAAGGGTCTTATCTTTTTGTTTCAAAAGGAGTTGGGACAGGTGGTCCACCCATGAGATTTTTGACTCCTCCAGATGTTGCTGTGATAGAGATTTTAAATTGCAAAAAATAGTATAAAATAGTTCTTTATGAAAATTGGTAGATTTTCTTTTAAAGGGGAAACTTTTTTTGGTGCAGTTAAAGAGGAGAAAGTTTTAAAAATAGAAAATCCCTTTTCTCAGATAGAACTTGTAGGAAAAGAATATCAGCTAAAAGAATTAAAAATTCTTCCTCCAGTTCTTCCATCTAAAATTATAGCGGTAGGGCTCAATTACAAAGATCATGCAAGAGAGCTTGGAATGAAAATACCAGATGAACCCATTATCTTTTTTAAACCACCAACAGCAGTAATTGGGCACGAGCAAGATATTTTTTTACCTCCAGAAAGCAAAGAAGTACACTATGAGGGAGAACTTGCTGTAGTAATAGGGAAAACCCTTTATCGTCCAAGGAGTTTTAAAGAGGTTGAATCTGCAATTTTAGGTTATACCTGTTTTAACGATGTTACTGCAAGAGATCTTCAGAGAAAAGATGGCCAGTGGACAAGAAGTAAAAGCTTTAATACCTTTGCCCCTCTTGGGCCTTTCATTGTAAAAGATCTTGATCCCACAGATCTCAAAATTCAAACACGTATAAATGGAAAAATTGTTCAGAATTCTTCAACTAAGGAACTCATTTTTAAACCTATTGAGCTTGTTTATTTTATTTCTCACATTATGACCCTTCTTCCTGGTGATGTAATTGCTACAGGAACACCACCGGGAGTTGGTCCTCTAAATTCTGGTGACACCGTAGAAGTTGAAATTGAAGGCATTGGGGTCTTGAAAAACTATGTGCAGGCTTTAATGTAAAGGAAGGGGTATGCTTGAGGGAAAAGTAATTACCATTTCTATAAGTAAGGAAAAGGAGGTTACCAAAGAAAATGTCCCTGAAGTAAAGGTAATTGAAAATTTTGTAATTGAGGGAAATGTTCATTCAAGCCCCTGGCACAGACAGGCTAGTTTTCTTGACATTTACACCCTTGAAAGGATGAAAGAAATAGTTGGTCGCCCCCATTCCTATGGAGAGCTTGCGGAAAATATAACCACTGATGCTGATTTATCCCAGGTTGAAATGGGAGACTTGATTTCAGCAGGGAAGTGCCTCTTTGAGGTAACCCAGATCGGTAAAAAATGCCATCACAGACGTACCATCTTTTAGAGAGTGGAAAAATGTGAAATGAGAAATCAGGGAATATTTACCAGGGTACTAAAAGGTGGAATTCTCAAGGTGGGCGACCATTTGAAAATCATCAAAAGAGGTAAGAAGAATGGAGAGAAATAAATTTGTTCCAAAACTTATTGCCTGGGAACTCACAAGAACCTGTAATCTTGATTGTATTCATTGCAGAGCTGCAGCCTCAAAAGGACCCTATGAAGGAGAACTTACTACTGAAGAAGTATTTAGGATACTTGAAGAAATAAGAGAGGTTGCCCAGCCTATTATAATACTTACAGGTGGAGAACCTCTTTTAAGAAAGGACATTTTTGATATAGCAAGAAAATGTGTAGAACTTTCTTTTAAACCAGTTCTTGCAACAAATGGAACACTTATAGATGAAAGGGTAGCCAATCTGATTAAAGAATCAGGTATTGCAAGGGTAAGCATAAGCCTTGATGGGGCAACATCTTCCGCACATGATAGTTTTAGAAAAATGCCGGGTGCCTTTGAAGGTGCAATAAGAGGAATAGAGTATCTTAAAAAAGTAGAAATTCCCTTTCAGATCAATACAACCATTACAGGAATAAATAAAGAAGAGCTTCCCAAGATTCATGAACTTGCCATTAAATTAGGAGCAGTTGCTCATCATATTTTTGTTCTTGTTCCAGTTGGTAGAGGAAAGGAAATTATTAAAGAAAGTTTAACTCCAGAGGAATACGAAAAAATTCTTAATTGGTTTTATGAACAAAGAGGAAAATCTCACCTTCAACTTAAGGCAACTTGTGCACCAACTTACTACAGAATTTTAAGAGAAAGGGCAAAAGCTGAAGGGAAAAAGGTAACTTTTGAGACTTTTGGGCTTGATGCAGTAACAAGGGGTTGTCTTGCAGGAACAGGCTTTTGCTTTATATCCCATAGGGGAATTGTTCAAACCTGTGGATATTTGGAAATTCCTTGTGGAGATTTGAGAAAGCAAACCTTTAAAGAGGTTTGGGAAAATTCAGAAGTATTTAAAAATTTGAGAGATTTTACAAAGTATAAGGGAAGATGTGGAAAATGTGAATATATAAGAGTTTGTGGTGGTTGTAGAGCAAGAGCTTTTGAGGCAACTGGAGATTATTTAGAAGAAGAACCCCTTTGTCTTTATGAACCGATGAGATCAAAAAGAACTTTGGCAAGTTGAGACTTAGGTAGATTTTTAAATTCAAGAGATTCTTTCGGAGTAAAAATTATATAATCCGATTCATCCTTTCCTACAGTTTCCAAAGGATTAGCAACTAAAAAATCAAAAAATTTTTCTTTTTTCTCTTTTTTTCCATAATTTACAAGTTCTTTTTCTTCCTCTAAAGCAAAACCAATGGTGATTTGTTTTTCGGATTTATAAGAATTTAAGGTTTTAGCAATATCTATTGTAAGTTCCAATTCTATAGTGAATCCCTCTTTTTTCTTAAGTTTTCCTTTAAAAGGCATTTTAGGTTTGAAATCACAGGGAGCTCCTGCAAAGATAGAAATTTCACATAGAGGAAAAAGATCTTTTGCAACCTCAAACATCTCTTGAGTTGTTTTTACAAAATAAAGCTTTGGAAAAGGAATATCAGAGAAATAATTTAGTTTGGGAAGCACATAAGGAAAAGTATCTAATCCCCATATAAGGTGAACCTCTGCGCCTCTATAGTAAGCCTCTTTAGCAAGGAAAAAAGCTGTTTTTCCGGATGAGGCATTGGTAATAAATCTTACTTCATCTATATATTCTCTTGTGGGTCCACCTGTTATAAGAATCCTTTTCCCTAAAAGATTTTTTTCTACGAAGTGGGCTTTTACTACTTCAAAAATTTCTTCAACTTCGGGAAGTCTCCCCCTTCCGATTTCACCACAGGCAAGAATACCTTCGGCTGGTTCATATACAAAGTATCCATAATTTCTTAATTTTTTAATATTTTCTTGAGTTGCAGGGTGTTCCCACATTGAGGTATTCATAGAGGGGAAGATATAAACAGGAGCTTTAGTGGAAAGGAGAATTGCAAGAAGAAGCTCACTTGTAGAACCAGTTGCTAATTTAGAAATAAATGAAGCTGTTGCAGGAAGGATTAAAATTAAATCCGGATATCTTCCAAGTTCAATATGAAGAATACTACCATCAGCTTTAAAAAAATCTTCATTTGTATAAGCTTTATTTTCGCTTAAGGAGGAAAAAAGAAGAGGACTTACAAATTTTTCTGCTCCTGTAGTTAAAACTACCTTTACATTAGCTTCTTCTTTTTTAAGGATTCTTATAAGATTACAAACTTTGTAAATTGCTATACCACCACAAACTCCTATAAGTATATTTTTATTTTTTAAAGAACCAGAGTACATAAATAATTTTTTTATTTTTTAATTTGGGAAAGCATCACTACAATTCTTAACTCAGTATAATACCAACCTTGAGAAACACTTATAAAAGCAGTTCCTTCAGGTCTTTTATAAGCTATAAAAGTAGTTTTAGAGGAAAAGGCACCTATTTCCTCCCAACCTTGATTTACCATTTGAACCTTATAAAATTCTACAAGT
Source organism: Thermodesulfobacterium geofontis (assembly GCA_002877985.1). GTDB lineage: Bacteria > Desulfobacterota > Thermodesulfobacteria > Thermodesulfobacteriales > Thermodesulfobacteriaceae > Thermodesulfobacterium > Thermodesulfobacterium geofontis_A. The sequence continues at coordinate 7,996 of PNIK01000097.1, forward strand.
GAACTGGGGTTGTAATTTCCTCTAAAAACGAGCATTCCTGTAAGAATATCTCCTAAACGCAAAAGTGCACTTTTTTCTGGTTGATAATCCAAATCTTTTAATACAGGAATAAAGGGAACCGGGAAATAGGTTAAATCCTTTTTTTCTGGAGATTTAACTTCCTCTACCTGAGGAGTTACCACTTCAACTTTCGGCTTTTCCTGAGCAAAAACTAAAGAAAAGACAAATAGGTTTATAAATAAAATAACAAAAAACTTTTTCATGATTTGCCTCCTTAGTCTTAGAATTTGATTACTGATATTATTCAATGTAAAAAAAACATGAGAAAAGTCAAGATACTAGATAGGTTCTTAGAATTGTAGAATTTCCCTTTTCAGACGTTTATATAAATTTTTGATAGATTTAGATACTTTAATTCTTTTTTTATAATTTCTTTTAAGTTCTTCTTTAACTTTTGATCTTATAATTTCTAAAGACTCATGATAAAGTATTTTATCCTTTTCAAAAACAGGGATTAAAAGATTTGTGCTTTTGGGATAAGAAGAAAGATCTACAGGCTCATCCCTTAGGGCAATTAAATCAAAAAGGAATTTATCCTTTTCATCCCAGACTCTGTAAAGATTTTTAGATCCCGGTAAAAGTTCTTTCTTGGGAGAAAGTTTAAAACGAGGGTTACCTTCATATTCTACTAATTTATATCCCATTTCAAAATAGGGAGCATCCTCTGAAACTCCCATTTTTGTTCCTACTCCAAAACCAGAAACAGGAGTCTTTCTTTTTAAAAGTTTTTTGATTTCTTTTTCGTCTAAGCTTCCGCTTAAAAAGATTTGAACATCTTTTAGGCCTGCACTATCAAGTATTTTTCTTACTTTTTTAGAAAGTTCTACAAGGTCTCCACTATCAATTCTTACACCTTTCAATGAGATTTTATTTTCTTTAAAAAAGGATTTAAGCTTTACTATTTTTTTAGCAGCTTTAAGAGTATCATAAGTATCAATAAGAAGAATGGCTCTATCAGTATAGGTTTGAGAAAAAGCTTTGAAGGCTTCTTCTTCAGAGGGAAAGACTTCAACAAAAGAATGAGCCATTGTTCCCACAACGGGTATTCCCCAGAGCTTGCCAGCAAGGACATTGCTTGTGCCAGAAAAACCAGCAATATAAGAGGCTCTTGCTACATGAAGACTACTACAAATTCCATGAGTTCTTCTTGCAGAAAAATCATATATAGGAATGTCTTTTGCTTCCTTAACACAAAGCAAAGCTTTAGTTGCTATAAGAGTTTCTATGTGCAGGGTATTTATAATAAGAGTTTCTATAATTTGAGCTGAAATAAGATCACTTTCAACCTCACAAATGGGCTCATTTTCAAAAAAAATGGTTCCTTCAGGAATAGCCCTTATAAAACCTTTAAAAGAAAAGGACTTTAAATAGTCAAGAAAAGAGGGACTAAAAAGTTTTAAACTTTCAAGATATTCAAGGTCCTTTTCTTCAAATCTGAAGTTTTTAAGAAGTTTCAAGAAAGGATCAAGACCTGCAAAGAGGAAAAAAGGTCTATTTTTAGGACGGCTTCTTATAAAAAGGGAAAAAACTGCCTTTCCAAAGAGTTCCCTTTCAAAATATACCTGAGCCATGGTTAACTCATAGAGATCTAAGAAAAGACCTGTGGAGAAGTTAAAAAGCATAAAACTTAAATAAGTTCAGCTTTGTAAATTTTTTCCAGACGCTTAAGAGCAAAATTATGAAATTCTTCATCAAAATCTGCAACAGCTTTAACTGGAACTTTAATTTTAAAACCTCTGTAAAAGGCATCTGCAGCAGTATCCATTACACAGATACTTGTGCAAACACCGGTTAAATAAAGCTCCTTTATTCCGAGACTTCTTAAGATAGCTTCAAGATTGGTTCTATAAAATCCAGAAAAGCGGGTTTTATAAATTACAAGATCAGTAGAGTCTGGAGAAAGTTCCTCAACTACCTGAGCACCTTTTGAACCCCTTATACAATGTGGGGCAAAAGCAGAAAATTCTTCATCTCCAGGTTCGTGAGCATCACATAGATAAATTACTGGATATCCCTTTTCTTTAAATTCTTTTTTAAGTTTAACTATTTCTGGAATTATTTCTTCTGCCCTTTTTCCACAGTACAGAGCTCCATCAGGCTTAACAAAATCATTTAACATATCTATTATGAGAAGAGCTTTCATAACTTTATAAAAATAGACAAAAACTCAAAAAAATCAACCAATTTAACTAAAGTCCTTGACATTTTAAAATTAATTTTTAAAAATATTAGAAGGTTTAGAAAATGTAAAATTACAGAGTCAATGATAGTAGAATTTAAAACTATTGCTATTCCTGTAGATTTCTCTGAAGTATCTTCAGTTATTGCTGAGTGGGGAAAGGCACTGGCAAAAAAACTTGGAGCCAAAATAATACTTATTAATGTAGTCGAGGATATATCTGCTTTTGATGTTACAACAGATCCTAAAACCCTTCAAGAGCTTGAAAAAACTCTTTTAGAAGGAGCAAGGGAATATATGCAAAGCTTTTTAAATAAACATTTTTCTGATTTTCCAGAAGTTAAACCTGTTATAACCAAGGGAAAGGTTATGGAAAAGATAATAGAGGTTGCAAAGGAAAATGGAGCGGATCTTATTATAATGGGAACTCAC
>PNIK01000043.1 GCA_002877985.1 Thermodesulfobacterium geofontis
AATGTAAAAGTTATTTTTGCTATAGATAGAGGCGGGTTAGTAGGAGAAGACGGCCCTACCCATCACGGAAGTTTTGATATTTCCTATCTAAGACTTGTTCCCAATTTAACTATAATGGCACCCAAAGACGAAAACGAACTTCAACACATGCTTTATAGTGCGCTTAAATACCAAGGTCCAGTAGCTATAAGATATCCCAGAAGTGCTGGTGAAGGTGTAAGTATGGATTGGGATTTTAAGGAAATACCTTATGGTAAAGCTGAATTAATAAAAGATGGTAAAGATCTTACAATAATAGCCATTGGTAACATGGTCTATCAAGCTCTAAAGGCAGCAAAAGAGCTTGAAAGAGAAGGCAAATCTATAGCAGTCATAAATGCAAGATTTGTTAAACCTCTTGATGAAGAACTAATTTTAGATTATGCAAAAAAAACAGGCAAAATCATAACTGTAGAAGAAAATACTTTAATAGGGGGATTTGGTTCAGCTATCTGTGAACTTTTAGCAGATAAAAATATTTCAGTTAAAATAAAAAGAATTGGTCTTCCTGATAAATTTATAGAACACGGAGATTTGAAAACTCTAAAAATAAAATATGGACTTACTTCAGAAGAGATCAAAAAAATCGCTTTAGAACTTCTTAATTCTCAATAAATTCTTATTTCTAAAAAGTTTAAAAGTTTTCAATAAAGCAAAAAAGGAATAATTTAGCTTGACAAAACCAGAAAAAAGTTTAGACTTAAGCAAAAATTTGAAAAGGGGGGATTTCTTTGGCGGGAATAATAGTTAAGGATGGGGAATCTTTCGAACAAGCGTTAAAAAGATTTAAAAGATTAGTTGAAAAAACAAAAATACTTTCTGAAGTTAAAAAAAGAGAATTTTATGAAAAACCAGGAGTAAGAAGAAGAAAAAAATCTCAGGCAGCACGAAAAAAGTTACTTAAGAAACTTAAAAAGATTCAGCAAAAAGCAAAAAGTTAATTTTTAATTTTATTTGGAGTGATAAAGTCTCTAAATAAATTAGATTGGAGAAAATTATTAAATATTTTAAGTAATTTTCTCTATTCTGATTTTTCAAAAGAAATTTGTCAAAATTTAAAACCATTTTTTTCCTATGAAGAAGCTACAAAAGCTCAGGAAAAAACTAAATTTATTTGGAATTTACTGGAAAAAGGGGAAAAATTAGAACTTAATTCTTTAAAATCTTTAAAAAGTCTAATTGAAAGGGCATCTAAGAGAGGATTTTTTCTACCTGTTGAACTTTCAGAAATTAAAAAATGGTTTTTAACTAATAAAAAACTTATTCCCTATCTTGAAAATTCTCCCTTTAAAGAATTAAAAAATCTTTACGAAGAACTTAAAGAAATAGATCTTTATCTTGATAAAATACTTGATTGGGAAAAAGCAGAAATAAAGGACAGAGCTTCTTATAATTTATTTGTTACAAGAAAAAAGCTTAAAGAGTTGAAAGAAACCCTATTTGCCAAACTTGAAAGAATAAAGGAAAATCTCTTTAAAAAAGGATATCTTCAAGAAAATCTTTTTACTCAAAAAGAAGGTAGATATGTATTGCCTGTGAAGACAGAATATAAAAACAAAGTTAAAGGTATATTACATGAAGTTTCCCAGAGTGGAGCTACGGTATTTATAGAACCAGCAAGTATAATACCTTTAAGTAACGAAATAGAAAACCTAAAGTATATAGAACAAAGAGAAATAATAAAAATTTTAAGGGAGATTTCACAGGAAATTTTTTTTTATTCTAATTCTTTTTTAAGTTTAGAAAATATTTATGCAGATTTTGAAATTTCTTTTGCAAAAGCAAGTTTTGGGAAAACTTACAGAGGGAATTTCCCTTTTCTAAAAAATGAAGGTTTAATAAAAATTTATTCAGGTATTCATCCCCTTTTAATATTGAAAGAAAAACCTTCATCAAAAAAGGTTTATAATGATTTTATAATTGAGAAAGGGCTTCTTATTTCTGGTCCTAATTTAGGAGGAAAAACCGTCTCTTTAAAAACCATAGGAATTCTTATTCTTATGGGACAGAGTGGGTTTCCTATTCCAGTTAAAGAAGCAGAATTTCCCGTATTTTCTAAAATTTTTGTAGATTTGGGAGATGATCAAGATATAATAGAAGGAGAGTCTTCCTTTTCTTCCCATCTTAAAAACTTAAAGGAAATCTTGGATAAAGCTGACAAAAATACTTTGGTTTTACTTGATGAACCTGGTAAGGGTACCAATCCAGAAGAAGGGATAGCTTTAGTTGCAGCAGTTATAAATGAGTTACTTAGAAGAAACACAAAAGTGGTGGTTACCACTCACTCTCAGTTTCTTAAAACCCTCGGTTTAAAAATGAAGGGACTAAAATTAGCTACCATGGAGTATAATTTAGAAACCAAAGAACCAACTTATAAATTAATATACGGTGTTTGGGGAGAATCCTTAGCCTTTGATCTTGCTGAAAAGATGGGATTTCCAGTAGAACTTTTAAATGAAGCTATGAGTTATCTGAAAAATAAAGAATATCGGGAATGGTATAAAATAATAGAATGGGAGAGAAAAAAACTTAAAGAGCTGGAAGAGGAACTTAGTTTAAAATTAAAAAACCTTGAATCCAAAGAAAAAGAACTGGAAGAAGAAAGGATTAAATTAAAAAAATTCTATGAGAGAAAAATGGAAGAATTAATATCTACCTGGAATGAAGAATTTAAAGAATTGTTGAAAAATATTGAAAAAGAAAGAACAAGTTATAAAAGAGCAATTCAAAATTTTGAAAATTTTGTAAATAAACTTTTAAAATGCAATTTATTCAGAGAAAAAGAAATAAGAGAAGGAGACAGGGTGCTTATTTTGCCTTTTAAAAGAATGGGCGAGGTTTTGAAAGTAAAAGATAAATTGGTAGAGGTTAAAATGGGAAATTTAAGAATAGAGGTTCCTAAGGAAAAAATAGTAAAGGATCATTCAGAAATAGAAGATTATAGTTTTAAACCTATGGAAATTAATTTAGAGAGTTTTCAGAGGTTTTATGAAAGGATTGAAAAAAGGGAGGTTTTAAAACTTTTAGGATTAAATATAGAGGAAGCTTTAGAAGAAATTGAGAAAACCTTAAACAAAGCCTTTTTAGAAGGAATCTCTAAGGTTTATTTAATTCATGGGCATGGAACTGGCAGGTTAAGAGAAGGCATTAGAGATTATCTAAAAAATCACCCCTTAGTTAAAAGTTTTAAATTTGCAGATCCTATGGAAGGTGGCACCGGAGTAACTATTGTTTATTTAGAAGAAAAAAACTAAAATATAACTCTTGAACTTTTTTAAAACTGTGTTAGAAAATATAAAGATTTTTCATATTTGTCTAACTGAGCATTCGATGGGGCGAATTTTAAAAATCTTTTTTCATCAATTTTTTTCTCTTTTGAAGGGATTAAGCAAGATTACAGATTTTTAAAATAAACATTTAACTAAAATTATTTAAAATATGCCCTTTGAGAATCTTTTTGAAGAGGTAAAAAATTCCTATGACATTGTAGAGGTTATTTCTTCTTATGTAAGACTTAAAAGAGTAGGAAAAAACTTTGTAGGATTTTGTCCCTTTCATTCTGAGAAAATACCTTCCTTTGTAGTAAGTCCTGAAAAACAGATTTTTAAATGTTTTGGATGCGGAGCTGCTGGAGATGTAGTTACCTTTTATGCAAAAATTAAAGCTCTTTCTTTTAAAGAAGCCCTTTTGGAACTTGCTGAAAAGGCAGGTATTCAAGTAGATAAGAAATTTTTTATCGAAAAGAAAAAAGAAAAAAACTTAGCAGAGTTAAATTATAAGATTGCCAAATTTTATCATCATCTTTTGTATTTTCATAGTTCTTCGGAGGATGCTAAAAAATATTTAGAAGAAAGAGGATTAAGTGAGGAAACTATTAAAACCTTTCTTCTTGGTTTTGCTCCAAATGATGGAAGGGTATTAGCAGGTTATCTTAGAAATTCCTCTGAAGATTTAACTAAAGGAGAAGAACTTGGCTTAATAAAAAGAACTTCTGACGGATCTTATATAGATCTTTTTAGAGGAAGAATAATTTTTCCTATTTTTAATCTTAAGGGAGAATGTGTAGGATTTGGAGCAAGAGCCCTGGACAAGGAAATAGAACCTAAATATCTGAATACTCCGGAATCAAAGCTTTTTAAAAAAAGCGAAATCCTTTATGGACTTTATCAGGCAAAAGAATTTATCAAAAAGAAAAATCTGGGGATTTTGGTAGAGGGGTATTTTGATTTTCTTAGTCTTTGGGAAAAAGGTATTAAAAATGTAGTTGCTACCTGTGGTACAGCATTGACAGAAAATCATGTTAAACTTATAAAGGCTTTTACAGAAAATTGGGTAATTTTTTATGATGGAGATCTGGCTGGTAAAAAAGCTGCTCTCAGAGCTATATCTTTATTTTTAAAAGAAGGAATATTACCAAAATGTATAACTATTTCAGAAGAAGAAGACCCAGATTCTTGGGTAAGAAAGCAAAAATTAGAAGGAGAAAACTTGGAAAATAAAATTGAAGAACTTATTGTAGATGCCATTTCCTTTGTTATTAACTTCTATAAAGAAGATTATGTACTTAATCCTTCTAAGGCATTTAAAGAGATTATGGAGGTCTTTAAATCTACAAAAGACCCCCTTTTAAGAAATAGAATAGCAAGGGAAATCAGTTTTCATTTAGGAGTTCCAGAAAATGAAATTTTAAAGTGGTTTATTAAAGATCTCTATAGAGAAGAAATACCAGAAGAAATAAAAGGGAAAGATAAAGAGGATATTCCTGGACTAAGAAGTATTGCTCAATTTTTGGTAAATTATCCAGAATATTATTTTGACCTTGAAGCCTCAGGCCTTTCTAAGCTTCTTGAGTTTTATTTAGATACACTTTATGGTAAATTTTTAAAATACCTTATAGAAGAATTTAAAAAAGGGAAAAGCGAAGCAGATTATATTCCTGACATGGAATTTCAAGAAATTTTAAGTGATCTCCTTTTAGACCCTCCTTTTGAAAACAAAGAAGAAGCTTTAAATCATATAAAAACTTATATAAGAAAAGAGCTTGCCAAAAAAGAGATAAGAAAAGTGACAGAAAATTTAAAACTTCTTCAAATAAAGGGCCCAAAAGAAGAAATAGAAAAATACCTATGGATTTTAAAGAGTTCTATAACAGGAAAACTATTAAAAGAGACTAAAAATTAAAGGAGGGTCTATGAGCCTCCAAAAGGATAAAAAATTTTGTTTATTTAAGGAAGAAGTAGACTTTGAAGAAATATTAGAGAAGGATGAAAAAGATTGGTTTGAAGAGGAAGAAGAAAAATTAAAAACTTTAAAAAAGAAAGATACAGATGATCCTATCAAAATCTATTTTAAGGAAGTATTTTCTCATAAACTCTTGACTAGAGAAGATGAGGTAAGGATAGGAAAAACCATTGAAGAAAACGAAAGAGAAATTTTAAAAGAAAGTCTTAATTATTATTCTCAGGTTATAAAACTTTATCATTTGCTAATAAAAGCAGAAAGAAGTAAAGGTCTTACTCTTCTTTTCAAAGATTATGAAGAATTCTCAAGAAATGGAGAAAAAGTAAAAAAATGGTTTGAGAATTTAAAAACAAATATTAATAAACTAGTAGAAAATTTTAAAAAAGGAAAGAAAGCAAAATTAATAGATAAGATTATAGATTTAATTTATGAAATAAGACCTACTAAACTTTTACTTGATGAACTTGCCTGTGAGATACTTGAAAGCTATGAAAAAATTAAAGAATTTTACAAATTTAAAGAAAGGTTACAAAAAAATTATTCTCTTGATGAGAAGGTCTTAAAAAGAATTTTCTCTTGGAATAGAAAATGTGGAGATATTGAAAGATATTTTAACAAACTGACTTTAGAAAAGGTTAATGTAGAAAAAATTAAAAAAGATATTAGTGAATATATTGATTTTTTTAAGAAAACCAATGATTATTTTGGAGAACCTCTGGAAAAAATTTACCAAAGTGGAGAAAAGATTTGTAAAGCCTTTCAAGAAATCAAAAAAAATAAAGAAGAATTGGTTAAAGCTAACCTTAGGTTAATTATTTCTCTTGCTCGCAAATATTCTCCTAAAGGAATGTTTTTAAGTGACCTTATTCAAGAAGGAAATATCGGTTTGCTAAAGGCTATAGAAAAATTTGATTATAGAAAGGGATTTAAATTTAGTACTTATGCTACCTGGTGGATAAGACAAAGTATAACAAGATATTTAGCTGAAAATACAAGAACCATAAGGGTCCCCGTTCATATTATTGAAACTATATACAAAATAAGTAAAATCATTTCTACTAAATTTTATCAAGAATACGGAAGAGATCCTACTCTTGATGAATTAGCTAAGGAAACAGGTCATTCTATTGAAAAATTAAACTATATCTTCAAAATTATGAAACAGCCTATTTCTCTTGAAACAGTAGTCGGAGAAGATGAGGATGCCACTTTAAGAGATTTTATAGAGGATCAAAATACAATCAAACCTGATGAGGCAACTTTTAATATAGCCCTTTCAGAAAAAGTAAGAGAACTTCTAAAAACCCTTTCTCCAAAAGAAGAAAAAATTATTAGATTGAGATTTGGAATAGGGGAAAAAGAATCCTGTACACTTGAAGAGGTGGGGAATAAATTTGGTGTTACCAAGGAAAGAATTAGACAGATTGAAAGTATAGCTTTAAGAAAACTTAAACATCCGAATAGAATTAAGTTACTTAAAAACTTTTTGATTTATGGCTCTTAATAAAATTTCTGAGAAGACTAAAAAAGAACTTCTTAATATTATTCAGAAGGAATTTCCTTTAGAAAAACGTCCTTTCCTAAAAATAGGAGAAAAATTAAACTTAAAAGAACAAGAGGTAATTGAAGTTTTAAGATATCTTCAGAGAAAGAAAATATTAAGACAAATTTCAGCTATATTTAATCCTTGGTTCTTTGGACACAAATCAGCCCTTTTTGCCTTTAAAGTTCCTTTAGAAAAACTTAATAGAGCAATTTCAATCATCAATAAACATCCAGGCATAAGCCATAATTATCTAAGAAATCATAGATATAATCTGTGGTTCATTTTAGTGAGCTTACCCGAAAGGGAACCTTTAAGTGAAGCTGATAAACTGGCTAAACTTTGTGAGGTGGAAGATTATTTATATTTGCCTGCTTTAAGAACTTTTAAAATTTCTACAGTTTTTGAAGATAAAAATTCTGCTTTTGATAAAGAGGAATTTGCTGAAATAGAAACTATATCCATTATTGAAAATATTTCCGAAAAAGACAAAGCTTTGGTAAAGATATTGCAAGAACCTCTACCTTTGGTTAAAACTCCTTTTAAAGAAATGGTAAAGTCTTTAGATATTGAAGAGGAGGAGATATTTTTATGGATTAGAGAAATGAAAGAAAAGGGAGCCTTAAGAAGATTTGGAGCACTTTTAAAACACAACAAACTTGGATTCAAAGAAAATATAATGGTAGCTTGGGAAGTAAAAGAAGATGAAATAGAATCAGTTATTGAGGGATTATCTAAAGAACTTTTTATAACTCATTGTTATGAGAGAAAGACCTATCCTAATTGGAATTTCAATCTTTATACCATGTGCCATTTTAAAGAAAAAAATGAAAAGAATAAGATATCTCAACTTGCTAAAAAATATGGTATAAAAAACTTTGTTATGCTTGAGACAATAAAGGAATTAAAAAAAATAAGGCTTAAACTTTTTTACGACTTAGATAAAACCTTTATTTAAAAAAGGAGATTATATACCTAAAGGAAATAAAGAAAATTGCAACCATAATTATAATTCTTATTAATTTTTGAGGCATATATTTTTGTATTCTTGCACCTAAGGAAAGACCTAAAGCTCCCCCTATTCCAAAAAGTAATCCCAGAAGCCAATCTGGTGGATTTCCCCCTAAGGTAAAAATTATAACTCCGAATACAGAAGTTATACAGGTTCCTGCAAGAGTTGCTCCAGCAAAAATATAGGCTGGTATCTTAAAAAAGGCAAGTAATATAGGAGCCATTAAAGCTCCTCCACCAATTCCATAAATTCCTCCGATTATTCCTATTATAAAAGCGAGAAAAGTTATAAAAGATGAATTAAGAATAAATGTCTCTTCAGAATAGATAAACTTTAGTGTTTTCCAATTGAATATTAGCGTTTGGGGAGGATCAGGAGAAAATCTGGTTTCTTTTTTAACTGTAAAAAACTCATAAATTAATCTTATAGCTATAATAAAAAGCACCAACCCTACCAATAGTTTAAATTTTTTTAATTCCTCAAAAAAAGAAATCCTTAAAAAGTAACCTATAATAACTCCTGGTAGGGTCCCTAAGATTATTATAAGGGTTAAAGGATAGTAAAATCTTTTTTCTTTCCAGTACCTATAAACTCCAAAGGGGATGGCAAAAACATTATACAGATGATTGGTAGCACTAACTGAGGGTGTTGTAAATCCAAGAATACTTACCTGAAAAGGTAGAAGAAGAAAAGCCCCACTTATTCCCCCAGAAGCACATAGAAAGGAGATAAAAAAAGAAACTATGGATGGTACTAAAATAGAAGTGGTTACTCCAGAAATAGGAAAGGTATAAGTAAAAGGAAGATTTATCATTTAACCTCCCTTTAAATTAATATACTTGTAATAGCAATCTCTATACCAGGTTGCTTCTTTTGGTCCAAGTTCTAAAGCTTTTTCATAATTTTTAAGAGCTAAACTAAAATTTTTCTTCTCTTCATAAACTCTTCCTGCATAATAATAGGAAATTCCATTAAAAGGGATTAAAGATTTGCCCTTTTCAAAAAGCTTCAAGGCGGATTCAAAATTTTTAAGTTTAAAATTGATTATTCCGGAAAGTATATTAGCAGTAAAATAATCTGGATTGTACTTAAGTAAAAAGTCTGAATATTCCTTAGCTTTATTTAAATTTCCCTCATTCATTTCAATTTTTGCTAAATAAACTAAGGCAATAGTATTTTTTGGATAAAGTTCTAAAGCCTTTTCAAAAAGATTTTTTGCCTCAGTTACATTTTTATTTTTATAAGCCTTTTTTCCTTTTTCTGAATAATCATAGGATTCTTTTGTTTTAAGAATAAGGTTTCTGATTTCTTGGAACTTTTGGGAATCTTTTATGAGGATACCAGTTGGTTTAAAGGTTTCTATATATTTTTTAGTTTCCTCTATCCTTGATTCTGGCAAGGGATGGGTTGAAAGCCATTCAGGGGGTCTTTTTTTCTCCATACTTTTGAATTTTTCAAAAACTTCTATCATTCCTTGAGGTGAATAACCAGCCTCATAGGCATAAAAAAATCCATATCTATCTGCTTCTCTTTCTTGATTCCTGCTGAATTTGAGTGTTAGAAGGGAAGCTGAAATTTGACCCAGCTGAAGTAATATTTCACCAGTTAGGTCTTGAGGAACAATTAAACTTCCAATTTGTAGAAGAATACCCAAAGCTAATTGTTTTTCCAAAAATTTTACATGATGTCTTGCATTGATATGTCCCAATTCATGAGCAAGAACACCCGCTAATTGACTTTCATTATCAAGCTGTAAAAGAAGACCTCTGGTAATTATCACAGGTCCACCAGGAAGTGCAAAGGCATTTACAACACCTGAATTTACTACATAAAACCTGTAGGGAATTTTTCTTTCTGCAACTTTAGCTATTTTAAGACCTATACTGTTTACATAATTTTGAACTTCCTCTTCAGGATAAAGTCCCTCAAATTCATCAATTGAAGAGGGGGTGTAAAGTTTTCCTAACTCAATTTCCTTATCTTCTGGTATAAGAGTAAAAAGGAGGTTATTTGAATTAGATGTGGTACAGGAATATATAAAAAGAAAAATAAGAAACCAGAGAATTAGAAATTTAACAATTTTCATAAACTGGTATAATTATATAAAAGTATTTAAATAAAACAAGATTAAAAAGGGGGTGAGGGGAAAAAATGAAACTTTATTTAGTTCAGCACGGAATCCCCAAACCAGAAAGTGAAGATCCGCGAAAGCCTCTTTCTGAAATTGGTAAGACTGAGGTTGAAAAAGTTTCTCAAGCTCTCAAAAAAGCAGGAATTAAGATTTCTAAAATTTTTCATTCAGGTAAACTCAGAGCGAAGCAAACAGCAGAAATTATAGGAGACTATTTAAATCCTTCAGAAGGTATAGGAGAGGCAGAAGGATTGAATCCCCTTGATCCTCCAGAGATATGGGCTAAAAAATTATCTGATTTTAAGGATCCTTTAATGTTAGTTGGGCATTTACCCCATCTTCAAAAACTTTGTTCTTTATTGGTAATTGGTGATTCAGAAAAGCCTATTGTTAGATTTAGGCAAAGTGGGGTAATAGCTCTGGAAAGAGATGAAAAGGATAACTGGATAATTTCCTGGACCCTCTATCCAGATTTTATTTAAAATTTTTTAAATGCACAAGACCTACCTTAAAACTGAATTTATTGCCGGTTTTACTACCTTTATAACTATGGCTTATGCACTTGCTGTAGTACCTTCAATTTTATCTGTCACTGCTTTGTGTATTTTTTACTTATACTGTTGTATT